>JAYTXT010000216.1:0-2956 GCA_043742765.1 Gammaproteobacteria bacterium
AACAGCGTGTTGTCGACCTTGAACTCGCGGATGCCCGCGCTCATCTTCCATTTGTCGCCGAAGTCGTGGGTCAGGTCCGCGAACACCGCGGAGTCACGATCCGTGCGGTCCTGGTCCGAGACGTAGAGGATGCCCGGGTTCCGGTCCACTGACCAGTAATTGCCGATGCCGTCGATGCGGAACTCGGCGCGGATCGCGTCGGTCTGCCGCTGGTAGAAGCCACCGGCGACCAGGCGCGTGGAATAGCTGGCCGGCGTGCTGATGCGGATTTCGTGACTCAGCTTGGTGTAGTCGTCGTGATTCTGCACATACTGCGTCGGGTCCGGCAGTATCGCGTTCGGATCGATAACATTTGGATCCAGTCCCCAGTTGTTGTCCGGCAGGTAGTTGTAGCAGTGGCGGTAGCAGTAATCGTAGGCGACCGTGTAAAGCGCGTAATCGTACTGATTGTCGGTGTGGCGGTTGAACCAGCTCCCGGAGTAGACGAAATCCAGGTTCGAGATCTTGCCCGTGATCGTCATCGCATACTGCGTCCATTTGTCCTTGTTGTAGACGGGGCGCATGTCGGCCACCTTCAGATCTCCTTTCTTCGGATCGAAGGTGAAGTCGCCCATCGCCTTCTGGTTCTGATGCATGACAGTCGGCAGCACGGACCAGTCGTCGCTCAGATCCAGCCTCATCGCCAATCGACCGCCGTAGTTCTCTACGGTATTCTGGCTCTTCTTGGACGGCACTTGGCTGGCGAATGTGCCCGGATGCGGGTTCGCGGTATAGTCGTCAGTCTTCCAGACCTGCGGCAAGTCAGTGCGCGTGGGGTCGGGGTACCAGTTCGCGCCGCTTGGCCGCTGGTAGGTCCGCGACTCCGCGATCTGGTCGATGTAGCCGCCTTGCTTGTCGTAATAACCGACCAAACGGATAGCGGCGCGATCACCCGCCGGAAGGTTCACGAAGCCCTCGAAGGATTCGCCGGTGCCACCATTGGAGACGGTAGAGCCCTTCACGTCATAGCCGGCCGAGAACTTGGTCGGATCGGGCTTGTTGGTGAGGATGCGCAGCGTGCCAGCCATCGAGCTCGCGCCATACAGCGTACCCTGGGGGCCCACCAGCCCCTCGACGCGCTGGATGTCGTACATGTGGACGTCAAGCACGCCTCCGATCGTTGTGACCGGTGTTTCGTCAAGGTAGGTGCCCGCCGTGGGCAGGGAGCCCGCGTGCAGGCCCGCGTAACCCGTCGAAATACCACGGAAATAGACCTCCGCCTGGCCAGGCCCCACCGTCTGGAAGGACATGCTGGGAATAAGCTTGGCGTAATCTTCAAAGTTCGAGACCTGGTGCTGCTGGAGTGTTTCACTGCCCAGAACCTGGATGGTGATTGGCACTTTCTGCACGTCTTCCACGCGCTTCTGCGCTGTAACGATGATCTCCTCAAGCCCGACCGGAGACGCCGACTGTTGCGCGTAGCCCACTCCGCCGTAGGCCAGTGCCGCGGCCGCCAGCGGCATGCCTGCCCAATGCATTGAAATACGGCGCAATTTGCGCTTACGGCTGCGAGTCATGGTTATTCCCCTGGGTCGTTAGTTTTCGGACGGCACCCCGACTCGAGCAGTGTATCCCCGGCGTGGGCAAAATTCAAAGGCCGGGCGGCACCCCGGGGTAGGCTTCGACCACGTTCCCCAGCGCATCCCTGAGGGGTACAAGCCAGGGCTCGAAGTGGCGCCACTGATCCACCCCGGACCGGGAGATGGGCCGGCGTACCTGATTGGCGCTGGCGGTACGGACCGCACGCTCGTTCTCGTAGAAGCGCAGGCAGGATTCCTCGAACTCCAGGCCGCAGTGGGCCAGGAGCGATCGCACCTGCGACTCGGTGTCGGCCAGCAGATCCTCGTGGATTACGCGATGAACGCGGCCGGGCAGCACGGCGTCGAAGTGCGACATCAGCTCGACGTAGTCGCGATAAAAGCGGCCGATGTCATCAAGCGAATAGCTGAAGTTCTGGCCGCGCGCAAAGTGCTGCTTGAAGAGCGAAAACCCGCAAGCCATCGGGTGGCGGCGCGCGTCGATGATCTTCGCGCGCGGCAGGATCAGGTGAATGAAGCCGGTATGCAGGAAGTTGTTGGGCATCTTGTCGATGAACAGCGGCCGGCCCAGCTTGCGCTGAATGCGCGTTTCCTCGAGGTACTGCTCGCCCAATTCGCGGCACCGCGCGCTCGTGAGTTCCGCGAACGCGGCCGCGTAGCCGGCGCCCGGGTCCGTCGGCGACCGGCTGATAAGCTTCGAGACCATGGTAATGATGTTGGGCAGCTCCATCGTGCCCTCGACGCGCGAATGGCTCGCCAGGATCTGCTCCACGAGCGTCGAGCCTGATCGCGGCAGGCCTACTATAAAGATCGGGTCGGCGGCATCGGCCCCGAATCCAGACCGCTCGGCCAGGAACTGCGGCGTGAACAGCGCCTTCGCCCTGGCGACCAGCGCGGAGGTATCGGCGGCGTCATAGTGGATCTGGTCGCGGCGCAGGGGGTTGCCTTGCGCATAGTGCTCGAAGGCGCTCGCGTAGTCCTGCAGCTCCTCGAGGGCCGTGCCGAGGGCGAAATGCAGGTGAAAGCGGTCATCGGCGCCCAGGTCGTCGTGCGCCAGCTGCTCGCTCATGGTCGCGATTTCAGCTTCGCTGAACTTGTAGATCTTGAGGTTCGCGAGGCTCCACCAGGCTTCTCCGCATTGCGGCAGCAATGCGATGCAGCGGTGGTATGCCTCGATGCTGTCGGCCTCGCGGCCCGCGGTCGAGAGCGTGTGGCCGTAGCTCATCCAGATGCGGGCCTGACTGGGACTGGCCTTCAGCACTGTGGCAAACAGCTCGAGCGCCTCCGCAAAATCGCCTACCTTGCTGAGCACGACGGCCTTGAGGTTGCGGTAAGCGCCGTTATTCGGGTCCGTCGCCATCAGGCGGTCGACCTGTTCG
>JAYTXT010000217.1:0-1892 GCA_043742765.1 Gammaproteobacteria bacterium
GTAGACGGCGGCGCCGCCGATCACGCAAATTTCCGCCGCCGGGCCGCACAGTGCAATCGCCGCTGACAGGTCAGTTACCGTTTCGACCGCCGCCGTTGCTGCGAGCTCACCGCGGGTCATCACCAGATTGCGCCGGCCAGGGAGCGGCCGGCCGATGGACTCGAAGGTGCGCCGGCCCATCAGGATCGGCCGACCCATCGTCAGCGCCTTGAAGTGCCGCAGATCATCGGGCAGATGCCATGGCAGCGCACCGCCGCGGCCGATGACGTTATTGTCGGCCAGCGCGGCAACGAGCGTTATCTTCAAAGTTCGACCTCGGTGGCCAGGATGATGACCCGCTTGTCAGGCATGCGGAAAAATTCCACGGCCTGGGTGCTACGCCTTTGCATCCACGCAAACAGCCGACGGCGCGCGCCCTCGTAGCCGCCGCGAGGCCGTGGCCGGACCAGATGCCAGCCGAGAAAAAACGAACAGTCCTGGCCGAAAAGTTTCAAGCCGCGCACCCGGCATTGCTTGAGCGCCGCGCTGACATCAGGTGTCTCCATGAACCCGAATCGCGCCGTTACCAAAAACACGTTGTCCTGCAGCGTTTCGATACGTACCCGGTCGTTCGGATCCTGGCGCGGCGTGCGGACGAACTCCATGTTGAGAAAGACGACGCGCTCGTGCACTACATGGTAGTGCTCGATGCTGCGCAACAGCGCTGTCGGCACGAAACGCGGCTCGCTCGCCAGGAAGATGGCCGTGCCGGGCACGCGCGTCGCGGCCGCAAACAGCCGCGGCAATTCCTTGAGCGGCACGGCCAGTTCACGCAGGGCGGCGTGCATCAGCCGGCGCCCGGAGCGCCAGGTCATGAATACACCGAACAGCAGCGTCGCCAGCAGCAGCGGCAGCCAGGCACCTTGCGAAAATTTCGCCAGGTTCGCCACGCTGTACATCAGGTCGGATGCCAGCAGCACGCCGCAGATCGCCACCACCCGCCACAGCGACCACTGCCAGCGCGAGGCGGCGAGCACCATGATCAGGACGGTGTCGATCGACATGGTGCAGGCCACCGCGGCGCCATACGTGCCGCCCAGCGCGTCCGAGGAGCCAAATCCGATGACAAAGACGCACACCGCGATGAATACCAGGGCATTCACCACCGGCACGAACACCTGCGCATGCTCATGCGCGGAGGTCTGCAGTATCCGCAGGCGCGGCAGCAGATCGAGCTGCACGGCCTGGCGCGTCACCGAAAAAGCGCCAGTAATGGTCGCCTGCGACGCGATGATGGCGGCGGCGGTCGCCAGCAGCACCATCCATGGGAGCACGGCGTGCGGCACCAGCGCAAACAGCGGTTTGTGGGCTGCGGCGCCGTTCATCAACACCAGCGCCCCCTGCCCGAAGTAGCTGAGCAGCAATGACGGCCAGACCAGGCCAAACCAGGCCAGCCGCACCGGCCCTTTGCCGAACGAGCCCATGTCAGCGTAGAGCGCCTCGCCGCCGGTTACCGTCAGAAACACGCCGCCGAGGATGGCGAGCGCGACGGCGTGGTGCGTGGCGAGCAACGCCAGGCCGTAGTAAGGATTGATCGCGACCAGCACCTGCGGATTGCGCAGTATCGACACAGCTCCGGTATAGGCCAGCACGCCGAACCACAGCAGCATGACCGGTGCAAACAATCTGCCCACGCGCTCCGTTCCCCGATGCTGGATTGCGAACAGCAGCGCGATGATCACCAGGGTCACGGGCACGACGACGTGCGCCATGTTTGGGCTGAGCAGCTCGAGTCCCTCGACGGCGCCCAGCACCGAGATGGCCGGTGTGATCAGCGCATCGCAGTAGAATAAGGCGGCACCCATCACCGCCAGCGCGATGACCGCCCGCCCCCAGCGTGGCGCTTCCTCAAG
>JAYTXT010000218.1:0-5128 GCA_043742765.1 Gammaproteobacteria bacterium
GTTCCTAAGTCCATGAGTGAAAACGCTTCTCTGGTTTTGAACTCGACGCGCTCGGGGCTGGGCGGCCTGCCCCAGCGCCTGGTCCAGGATGGCGTGGTCGACGAATCGGGCATGCACGCCGCGCTCCAGGCTGCGAGCGAAAAACGCACCAGTTTTGTGACCCAGCTTATCGCCTCGGGCGCCGCCACCGCCCAGGACATTGCCTTGGCCGCCGCCAGCGAATACGGCGTGCCGCTCTTCGATCTGAACGCGCTCACGGTCGATCTGGACACCGTCAAGGTGGTCAGCGACAAGTTGCTGGCCAGGCACCGGGTACTGCCGCTGTTCAAGCGCGGCAAGCGCCTGTTCCTGGGCGTCGCCGATCCGACCAATCTGCACGCGATCGACGAGATCAAGTTCCAGACCGGCCTCGCCGTTGAAGCGATCGTCGTCGAGGACGACAAGCTGCAGAAGTGCCTCGACAAGGCCATCGAGCAGGCCGACACCTCGATGCCCAACCTCGGCGACGAGGAAGGGGTCGATCTCGACGCGCTCGAGGTCAGCGGCGGCGATGAGGACCTCGGTGACGCGATCTCGCGCGACGACGTGGAAGACGCGCCGATCGTGCGCTTCGTCAACAAGGTCATGCTCGATGCGATCCGCCGTGGCGCCTCGGACATTCACTTCGAGCCGTATGAAAAGACTTTCCGCGTACGCCTGCGCATGGACGGCATCCTCAAGGAAGTGGCGCAGCCGCCGGTGCAGCTCGCCGGCAAGATCAGCGCGCGATTGAAGGTCATGTCGCGCCTCGATATTGCCGAGCGGCGCGTGCCGCAGGACGGCCGCATCAAGATGCGCCTCTCGAAGACCCGTGCCATCGACTTCCGCATGAGCACCTGCCCGACGCTGTTCGGCGAAAAGATCGTGCTGCGTATTCTCGACCCTTCGCAGGCGATGCTCGGCATCGACGCGCTGGGTTATGAAGCACAGCAGAAAGCGCTGTATCTCAAGCACCTCGCGAAGCCCCAGGGCATGATCCTGGTGACCGGGCCGACCGGCAGCGGCAAGACCGTGTCGCTGTACACGGGCCTGCACATTCTCAATAAGGAAGACACCAACATCTCGACCGCGGAGGACCCAGCGGAAATCAACCTGCCGGGCGTCAACCAGGTCAATGTCAACAACAAGGTGGGCCTGACGTTCGCGGCAGCCCTGCGTTCATTCTTACGACAAGATCCTGATGTGGTCATGGTTGGCGAAATCCGCGACCTCGAGACCGCCGAGATCGCCATCAAGGCTGCGCAGACCGGACACCTGGTGCTCTCCACCCTGCATACGAACGACGCGCCGCAGACCCTGACGCGCCTGATCGACATGGGCGTCAAGCCCTACGCGATCGCGACTTCCGTGAGCCTGATCATCGCGCAACGCCTGGCACGCAAGCTGTGTGTCAATTGCAAGCAGCTGGTCGATATCCCCGCCGAGGCGCTGCGCAAGGAAGGCTTCCAGGAAGCCGACATTGCCGGCATGAAGATCTACGCGCCCAAGGGCTGTCAGAATTGCACCGACGGCTACAAAGGCCGCGTCGGTCTCTACCAGGTCATGGAAGTCACCGAGGCCATCGGCCGCATCATCATGGCAGGCGGCAATGCCATCGACATCGGCGATCAGGCTGCCAAGGAAGGCGTCTGGGATCTGCGCCGCGCCGGGCTGGAGAAGATCAAATCCGGCGTAACCAGTATTGACGAAATCAACAGCGTAACGATCGAGTAAGCATCATGGCGCAATCGAGTACCGCAATCCGAGGCGTAAAACGCGACCTGCCCTTCAACTGGGAGGGTCGCGATCGCAAGGGAAAAAAGGTCAAGGGCCGCACCGTTGGGCAGGACGAGCAGGCGGTGCGCGGCGAACTGCGCCGCCAGGGCATCGCCGCGACCAGAATCAGGAAACATGCTGCTTCGGGATCGGGCGGCAAAGTCAACGCCGGGGATATCGCCATCTTCAGCCGGCAGCTTGCCACGATGCTGGGCGCTGGCATTCCCCTGGTGCAAGCGTTTGAAATCATCGGCGCTGGGCACGATAAACCGTCGGTGCAAAGACTGCTGATGGACATCAAGGCCGACATCGAGGGCGGCACGTCCCTGCACGAGGCGTTTGCCAAGCATCCGCTGTATTTTGACGACCTGTATGTAAACCTGACGGAGGCCGGCGAACAGGCGGGCGCGCTCGAATCGCTCCTCGACAAGATCGCCACCTACAAGGAAAAGACCGAAGCCATCAAGAAGAAGGTCAAGAAGGCGCTGTTCTATCCGGCCGCAGTGCTGGCGGTCGCGCTGATCGTCACGACCATCCTGCTGATCTTCGTGATTCCGCAGTTCGAGAGCCTGTTCAAGGGCTTTGGTGCCGATCTGCCGGCGTTTACCCAGATGGTGATCAATCTATCCAAGTTCGTGCAACACTACGGCATCTTTATCGGTGCGGTGATTGGCGGCGGCGTCTACGCCTTCATTTACTTTCACAAGCGCTCGAGAAAATTGCGTCAGTTCCTCGATCGCGCCATGCTCAAATTCCCCATCATCGGCCCGATTCTCAACAAGGCGGCGGTTGCCCGCTTTGCGCGCACGCTCTCAACCATGTTCTCAGCCGGCGTGCCACTGGTAGAAGCGCTGGAATCGGTCGCCGGGGCCACCGGGAACATTGTTTACGAAGACGCCATCATGAAGATCCGCGACGAAGTCGCCACCGGACAGCGCCTGCAGCGCGCCATGGAAAACACCGGGCTGTTCCCCAACATGGTGGTGCAGATGATCGCCGTGGGCGAAGAGTCCGGTTCGCTCGACACCATGTCGGGCAAGGTTGCGAGTTTCTACGAGGAGGACGTCGACAACGCGGTGGACAGCATGTCGAGCCTGCTCGAGCCGCTGATCATGGCCATTCTGGGCGTGCTGGTCGGTGGCCTGGTGATCGCGATGTACCTGCCCATCTTCAAGCTCGGCGCCGTCGTCTAGTCTGCCGTGTTGGCGCTGCTCAGCCAGACGCCGGCAGCCTGGGTCGCGCTGGCCGGCGTGCTCGGGCTGCTGGTGGGAAGTTTTCTCAACGTCGTCATCCATCGGTTGCCGATCATGCTCGAGCGCCAGTGGCGCGAGCAGTGCGCGGAGCTCGACGCCGCCACCACGACTCAAGCTCCCGCCGAACCCTACAACCTGATCGTGCCCCGCTCCGCCTGCCCGGCCTGCCGGGCGCCGATCAAGTCCTGGCAGAATATTCCGGTCTTCAGCTGGCTGTGGCTCAAGGGCAAGTGCGCCAGCTGCAGGGTGCCCATCAGCGTGCGTTATCCGTTGATCGAGTTGCTGTGCGCGCTGCTGAGCGCAGCGGTGGCCTGGCGCTTCGGCTTCGGCTGGAACGCGGCGGCCGCGCTTGCGCTCACCTGGACATTGATCGCACTGACCGGCATCGACCTTGATCACCAGCTGTTGCCCGACGCACTGACGCTGCCACTGCTGTGGGGCGGTCTGCTGGCCTCCCTTGGCGCGGGCGCTGGCGACGGCGCCAGCCTGCCGGTAAGCCCCGCCGAGGCCATTGCGGGCGCTGGCGCGGGGTATCTGTCCCTGTGGACGGTGTATCACCTGTTCCGCCTCTGCACCGGCAAGGAGGGCATGGGGTACGGAGATTTCAAATTGCTGGCGGCGCTTGGGGCCTGGCTCGGGTGGCAGATGCTACTGCCGATCATCCTGTGCTCGGCCAGCGTCGGCGCCGTGGTGGGCATCACGCTGATCCTCACCGGCCGGCAAGGGCGCGGTGTGCCGATTCCATTCGGTCCGTTTCTGGCCGCCGCAGGGTGGCTGGCGATGATGTGGGGCCCGCAGTGGGTCAGCGCCTACCTCGGGTTGTACGGGCGCGGTTGACCCGGCGCCTGCAATCACTCATGGGATCGCAGCGATCCCATGAGTGATTGCAGGCGCTAGACTGGGGGCCATGAAAGCGCCCAATCCTCTGCGCATCGCGCTCCCTGGCGGCATCGCCAGCGGCAAGAGCACGGTCGCCGCGCTGTTCGCGCGGCAGGGCGTCCCGGTCATCGACCTCGATGAGATCGCGCACGAGGTGGTGGCGCCCGGCAGCGCGCTGCTCGCGCAGGTGTTCGACCGCTTCGGGCCCGGCGTGTGCAACCACGACGGCTCGCTGGACCGGCGCGCACTACGCGCAATCATCTTCAAGGACAGCGGCGCGCGGCGCGAGCTCGAGGCGCTTGTGCATCCGGCCATCCGCGCGCGCGCTGCCGAGCGCTCGGCCACGGCCGGCGGCGCCTACCAGATCATCGTCATCCCGCTGCTCGCCGAATCGGGCACGGCCAGCCAATACGATCGGGTCCTGGTCGTCGATTGCGACGCGGCCTTGCAGCGCACGCGGCTGGCGCAGCGCGACGGCGCAAGCGCCGAGCTGGCGGCGGCGGCCCTGGCGGCGCAGGCCTCGCGCGCCGAGCGCCTGAGCCTGGCCGACGAGGTGATCAACAACGACGGCGAGGCTGCGGCGCTCGAACCCCAGGTGCTGGAACTGCACCAGCAATACCTGCAGTGGGCGGCCGATCGCGCGCGCGCGCCTTCCGCCTGACGAGTCACTCAAGCACAATGGCGCGATGAACGAAACCCTACGCGGCACGCCGCCCACCGCAGGCGCCGAGCCGACCGTGTTCGAGCAGCCGCTGAACGAGCGGCTGCGCACTTTCCTGCGGCTCGATTTTCTCTACAGCCAGGCGCTCTATCACAACGACAAGGCGAGCAGCTGGGGGAGCCGCGCGGCGATGACGAGCCTGCTCGACATGCTGGCCATTGCCACCCGCGGCGATGTGCGCAGTGATGTGCTCAAGGAACTCGAGCGCCACCTCTCCAAGCTCAACGAATACCAGAACCATCCTGGCATCGACGCCACGCGGCTGCGCGCACTGATGAGCAATCTGGTCCGCCTGCGCTCCGACCTCGCGGTCGCCGGTGCCGCGTGGCTGCAGCCGCTGCGCGATTCGGAATTCCTGGCCGCGATCAAGCATCGCAGCGCGATCCCCGGCGGCACCTGCGAGTTCGACCTGCCGGATTACTACTTCTGGCTGAGCCAGCCCGACAGCGTACGCATGGAGGCCTTCGTGCGCTGGCAGGGA
>JAYTXT010000219.1:0-2925 GCA_043742765.1 Gammaproteobacteria bacterium
GCGGCAAGGAAGGCGCGCGGCTGCAACCGGTGCTGCTCGGCATCACCAAGGCGTCGCTGGCCACCGAGTCGTTCATTTCGGCGGCCTCGTTCCAGGAGACCACGCGGGTGCTGACCGAAGCCGCGGTTCGCGGCCTCAAGGACGACCTGCGCGGCCTGAAGGAAAACGTCATCGTCGGTCGGCTGATTCCGGCGGGCACGGGCTTCGCGGCCCACGCCCACCGCCGCCGCAAGAACGACGCCACTGAGCCGCGCGGCTTCATGGACGTCGGTGCCAGCATGGCGGACGCGGAAGAGACCGTCAGCGCGGCGAGCGAGGAAGAGAGCGCGGCCGGATAGGTGCGTGGGCGGAGGTACTTGAACGGGCTGGCCCTGCGGCCTGTTCAAGTCGCTCCTTGATGCGCACTTTATTGAAACGGGCTGCAGGGCCAGCCCGTTCAACCGCATCCATCGATGACTGACATTCCCGTCTACTACTGCGATGAGTTGCTGGCCGATTCCGACAGCCGGAGCCCCAGTGCCGGGAAACCCAAGCCAGTGGTGGACGCCTGGCTCGCCGCTGGCCTGCCCATTGAAATTCGGGCTGCAAGCCCGGTTACAGTAGCCGAGCTGTGTCTCGCGCACGACCCGGCATTCGTGCGATTGATTCTGGCCTGCGAGACGCCCAACGGTTTTGGCAACACACGCGCAGAGGTGGCACGCTCGCTCCCCTATACGAGCGGCGCCATGCTCGCCGCGGCGAGCTGCGCGCACAGCGCGTGGCGAAGGTCTTGATCCTCGATTGTGACTATCACTACGGCAACGGGACCGACGAGATCATCGGGCGCCTGGGGCTTGCGAGTTCGGTCGACAACGCAACCTTCGGGCGTAACTATCGCACCAAGTCCCAGGCTGCGATGTACCTCGAGGAGCTCGAGCGCAGCTGCGGGAGATTCAGCGGATTCGATCTGGTCCTCTACCAGGTGCCGGTATCGAAGGTGGTCGGGTTGCACTTGGCGACGATGGAGGAGTGCGTACAGGCGTACGCAGACGCCTGCTCGGCGCCTTGCCCATGATCCGTTGCCGGCGTATCACTCGCGGCCCAGCGCACGTGAAGCGCCTCACATAACCGCGCTGGGCGCACTGCTATCTTCGGACGCAGGGTGCACACCGGCACCCGCCTGGCACCTGAAGGCAACCGTCATGTCGAATACAACAACAGTGCGATGGTCCGCGGCGGCTCTGGCTTGCGCCGTGCTGGCACTGGGCGGCTGCGCCTCGATGGGCAAGAGCGAGTGCCTGGCAGTCGACTGGCAGACGGTCGGCTATGAAGACGGCGTAGCCGGCCGCGCGGGCGATCGCATCGCGAATCACCGCAAGGCCTGCGCCCAATTTGGCGTGACCCCGGACCTGGATGCCTATCGGGCCGGCCGCCACCAGGGGCTGCGCGAATATTGCCGGCCGCAGAACGGTTTCCAGGTCGGCGCGCGGGGCGGAAACTATAGCGGCGTTTGCCCGACTGACCTGGAAGGTGGCTTCGTCCGCGCCTACGAGTCGGGTCGGGAGCTGTACAATCTGGAAAGTCGCGTGGCCAATGCGGCGAACCGCATGGCTGCCGTGCGTCGGGAACTTGAGCACGCCGAACATGAGATCGTCGAGCAGTCGGCTATCGTGATCAGCACGGATGCGAGCGGCGAAGCGCGTGCGCAGGCGCTCCTCAGCACCAAGGATCTGGCGGAGAAGGTGGGGCGGCTCAAAGCGGAGATCAGCGATCTTGAACGGGACAAGGTGCACTACCAACGGGATCTCGCGGAATATCGCGCGCGCCTGCCGCCGGGCAGCTGATTTTCCCGCGGCGGGGCGCTAGCGTCCATGGCCGATCCAGACGTCGAGTTCGCGATTCTCGGCGCCGGTGCCCTCGGCTCCATCATCGGTGCGCATCTCGCTCGTTCCGGGCGTTCGGTGCTCATGCTGGCTCGCGGTCCGCGCGCGCAACTCATCGAACAACAGGGACTGCGCATCAGGGGGCTGGTGGAATTTTCCCAGGTAGTGCCCGTCCTGACCGATACTTCAGCATTCAAGGGCGCCAAATACCTGGTGGTCACCACCAAGACCTACGGCATGGAAGCGGCGCTCGCACCGTTCCGGCACGCGCAGGTCGGCGCCGCGTTGTCGTTCCAGAATGGCCTGATGAAGAATGAGCAGCTCGCAGCCGTATTCGGTTCCGATCGGGTGCTTGGCGCTCTGGCCAATACCAGCGGTGAAGTACTGCCGACCGGCGAGGTGCTGTTTACCCGCAACGAGCAGTTGTGCGTCGGTGAACTCGACGGAACCGTGAGCGCGCGGGCGCAAGCCATCGCGGCAGCCATTGATGGTTCCGGGGTCCGCACCAGTGCCGTGGCCAACATCCCGAGCCTCGAGTGGTCGAAGTTTGCCGCCTGGGCTGGGCTGATGGTGCTGTCGGTCACGACGCGCGCCGTCACCTGGAAATACCTGTGCGATGCGGACGCCGCCCTGGTGCTGGCACGCCTGGTGCGGGAGGTGGGTACACTGGCGGTGGCCTGTGGGGTGCCGCTGTCCGACCAGTCCATGCTGCCGGTGGCGAGCCTGTGTCGCGCTACGGAAGCCGCAGCGGTGACGGCCATCCAGTCACTCGGGGAGCAAATGCGGCTCACGGCTCCCGAACATCGCATGTCCAGCCTGCAGGACCTGCTGGCCAACCGGCCCATCGAGGTCGAGGAAACGCTGGGATACGCGGCCCGCAAGGCCGCGCAGCTGAAGTTGCCCCTGCCGCTGCTCGATTCCTGCTATGCCCTCGCGAGCGGCATCGCCCGCATTCGCACCTAGGCCCAATGGCACTTACTTAAGCGCATAACAGATGACCATAATTTTGTATCTGCCTGCGCGCCTCGGCCCGAGGTACCTTCAGCCAAGGGTAGGACTTGGG
>JAYTXT010000220.1:0-4912 GCA_043742765.1 Gammaproteobacteria bacterium
CCTGCTGGAGCTCTGGCGGGTCATGCGCGAGTGCGTGCAGCGCGGCTTCGCTGCGCAGGGTCTGCTGCCGGGCGTGCTCAAGGTGCGCCGCCGCGCGCCGAAGCTCTTCCGACAGCTTGAATCCGCCGGTGATCGCGATCCGATGCATGCCATGGATTGGGTCAACGCCTTTGCCCTGGCGGTCAACGAGGAAAACGCGGCGGGCGGCCAGATGGTGACGGCGCCGACCAACGGCGCCGCGGGCATCGTGCCGGCCGTGTTGCATTATTACAATCGCTTTGAAACGGGCGCCGACGACGCCGGCGTGATTCGCTTTCTGCTTACCGCGGCCGCCATCGGCATGCTCTATAAGAAGAATGCCTCGATCTCCGGGGCGGAAATGGGCTGCCAGGGTGAAGTGGGCGTGGCCTGCTCAATGGCGGCGGCCGGACTGGTCTCAGCGCTCCACGGCACCAACGAGCAGATCGAGAACGCCGCGGAGATCGGCATGGAGCACAACCTCGGCCTGACCTGCGATCCCGTCGCCGGACTGGTGCAGATTCCATGCATCGAACGCAACGCGATGGGTTCGCTCAAGGCGATCAGCGCAGCGCGGCTCGCGCTCCATGGCGACGGCTCGCACAAGGTGTCGCTCGACCAGGTGATCAACACCATGCGCCAGACCGGCATCGACATGGGGACGATCTACAAGGAGACCTCTCAGGGCGGTCTCGCGGTGAACGTTCCCGAGTGTTAGGGGTTGCCCGCCCGAGGGCGGCGCCCGGCAGCGCCACCCCCGGTCCGGCCCGGTTCCCTCAAGGTTACTGCTTCGCCTTGGCGACGACCGCGTGCACCTGCTCCATGGCCTCTTTAGTGGCCGACCTCACGCACTCACCGGCCATCTTGGGCTCGAACGGATAGCGATTGTCGAGTTCCTTGCACGCGTCCTTAGCCGTCTGGTCAATGCGCTTTTCGAGTTCAGCCGCGCCAGCGGATTTCGACAGGTCCAGGTCCGCATAGCTGACATGGCGCGTCAGAGTGACCAGTTCTATCGGCGCACCATAGGCCGACCGTCCGACGACGACCTTTGCCTCGCCCGATGCGGTGATCGTGATTTCAGTCGGCTGCTCGGCAGCCATGACGCCGCCGACCAGTGCGAGCCCCGCGACCAGCAGTGACGTTCGATTGCTGAAATTAATCTTGTTCATAAATACCTCCGGTTCCTGACAGCGCTCTTGTCCAGCGCGCACGCTAGCATGCGCAAGTCCCGCACCGATATTCGTATCTTCCGCAGCCGCCTTGAAGCCGCGGCACCGCCGGGCGCGGCGCGTCAGGCCGCGTTTTCCCAGTCCAGGATCACCTTGCCGCTCTGGCCTGAAGCCATGATCTCGAAACCCAGCTGAAATTGTCCGATCGGCAGCCGATGGGTGATCACCGGGCCGACATCCAGTCCTGACTGCAGCATGGCCGCCATCTTGTACCAGGTCTCGAACATTTCGCGGCCGTAGACGCCCTTGAGCATCAGGCCTTTGAAGATCACCTCGTCCCATTTGATGCCGGTGTCGGCCGGCATGATGCCCAGCAGTGCAATGCTGCCGCCGTGATGCATGGTCTGCAGCATCTGGCGGAACGCCGCCGGTGCGCCGCTCATCTCCAGGCCAACGTCGAACCCTTCTTCCATGCCGAGCTGCCCCATGGCGTCCTCGAGTTTCTCGCTGCGCACGTCGATGGCAAGCGAGGCGCCCATTTTCCGCGCCAGCGCGAGGCGGTAAGGATTGACGTCGGTGATGACGACATGACGCGCGCCCACATGCCTCGCGATCGCCACCGCCATGACGCCAATCGGGCCGGCGCCCGAGATCAGCACGTCTTCGCCGACCAGGTTGAACGACAGCGCGGTGTGCGTGGCGTTGCCGAGCGGATCGAGGATCGAGGCGATTTCGTCGGCGATCACCGCGGGCAGCTTGAAGACGTTGGAGGCTGGCAGCGACATGAACTCGGCAAAACACCCGGGACGATTCACGCCGACGCCGACCGTGTTGCGACACAGATGCCGGCGCCCGGCGCGGCAGTTGCGGCAGAAGCCGCAGGTGACGTGGCCTTCACCCGAGACCCGATCGCCAATCTGCAGGCCGCGCACTTCGCTGCCCATCTCGACGATCTCGCCGCAGTACTCGTGGCCCACCGCCATCGGCACCTTGATCGTGCGCTGCGCCCAGTCGTCCCAGTGATAGATGTGCATGTCGGTGCCACAGATCGCGGTCTTCTTCATGCGTATCAGCACGTCGTTGTGGCCGATTGTGGGCTTCGCCACCTCCGCCATCCAGATGCCCGGTTCCGCCTTCGCCTTGACCAATGCTTTCATGGAGTCCTGCCGATTGTTCCCAGTTCGCGGCCCGCGGTGGTGAACGCGGCGACCGCCAGATCAAGATGTGCACGCGTGTGCGCCGCGGTCAGCTGCGTGCGGATGCGCGCCTGCCCCATGGGCACCACGGGGAATGAGAAGCCGATGACGTAGACGCCGAGCTCGAGCAGCCGGTCGGCCATGCGCGTGGCGAGCCCCGCGTCGCCGAGCATGACCGGCACGATTGGATGATCGCCCGGCACCAGCTTGAACCCGGCCGCCTGCATCTGCGCGCGGAAATAGCGCGCGTTGTCGCCGAGCTGCCGCCGCAGCGCGTCGCCGGACTCGATCAGGTCGAGCACGGCGAGCGTGGTCGCGGCAACCACCGGCGGAATGGAATTCGAAAACAGATACGGCCGCGAGCGCTGCCGCAGCCAGTCGATGACCGATTTCGGCCCCGCTACGTAGCCGCCCGAGGCGCCGCCGAGCGCCTTGCCCAGCGTGCCCGTCAGCAGATCGACCCGACCGATCACGCCGGCCAGTTCATGGGTGCCGCGCCCCCGCGCACCGATGAATCCCGTGGCGTGCGAGTCGTCGACCGCGAGGATTGCGCGGTACTTTTCCGCCAGTGCGCTGATCTGCGCCAGCGGCGCAAACGTGCCGTCCATGGAAAACACGCCGTCGGTGATGATCAGGCGCGTGCGTGCATCCTGCGATTCGACGAGGCGCGCCTCGAGTTCGGTGAGGTCGCGGTTGGCGTAGCGGAGCCGGCGCGCCTTGCACAAGCGGATGCCGTCAATGATCGAGGCGTGATTCAGCGCGTCGGAGATGACCGCGTCCTGCTCGTCAAGGAGCGTTTCGAACAGGCCGCCGTTGGCGTCGAAGCACGAGGAGTAGAGGATCGTGGCCTCGGTGCCGAGAAAAGCCGACAGCCGGGCTTCGAGCTCGCAGTGGATGCCTTGCGTGCCGCAGATAAAGCGTACCGAAGCGCAGCCGTAGCCGTAGCGCTCGAGCGCCGCGCGGCCCGCCGCGACCACGGCCGGGTGGTTGGCGAGCCCGAGGTAGTTGTTGGCGCACAGATTGATGACTTCGCGCCCGGCGCCGACGCGGATCACCGCGCCCTGCGGCGAGCCGAGCACGCGCTCGGCTTTAAAGGTTCCCGCCTTGCGGAGCTCGGCCAGTCTGAGGTCGAGCTGCGCCGCGAGTGCATCGATGGCGCGATCGGGGTGCTGCAAGGTGCTTATGCTGCGGTGGAAGACGGTACGGTATCCTGCACTGCTATCGCACTGCCGGCAAGGTCGGCGCGCGCGCCCGCAGTGGCAGATCAGGGTGGACTTGCGCGCCCCGAATGCCACAATGGCGCCTATGAACCGGAAGTCCGCCACGGCGATCTTGCTTGCCCTTGCCAGCTCGCTGGCGCTTGCCGGCGCTGAGTCAGATGAACCGGCTGCTGAGCCGTTGGCGCCGCTCATAGACGACACCATTACGGAAATCGTGATCCGGGCGCCCGAGGCGCGCTACGTAGCGCCGACCCGGCGTGACCAGATCGGCCGCATCTGGGCACCCGTGTACATCAATGAGCAGGGGCCGTTCCGGCTGGTGCTCGACACCGGAGCCAGCGCCTCGAGCGTCACCGCCAAAGTGGCCGCGGCCCTGGGACTGGTGGCAGACACGTCAGCGCTCGTCAAGCTGCAAGGCGTCACGGGCAGCGCGACGGTGCCCACCATCCGGATCAATTCCCTGCGGGTCGGTGACTTGCTGATCAACAACACCAAGCTGCCGATCATTCCCGACGCGCTGGGCGGCGCCGAAGGCACTCTGGGCAACGAAGGCCTGGTGGATCGCCGCGTGTTCATCGACTTTCGCCACGACCTGATCACGATCACGCGCTCGCACGGGCAGCGCGCTGCGCCGGGTTTCATGACCATTCCCTTTGAACTTCAGCGCGGCCGCTTGCTGATAGCGCAAGTCCTGCTGGGCCGGGTGCGCGCCAAGGCCATCATCGACACCGGCAGCCAGGCCACCGTGGCCAACCTCGCGTTAAAAGACGCATTGCAGCGCGGGGCCATGCGGGAACCGTACTCGGTAGATCACATCGAGGGTGTCACCAACGACGTTCAGTACGGCGAGGGTGGCAAGCCGCCGCCGATCGAGTTTGGTCCGATCGTAATCCGGGCGCAGCACATGACCTTCCTGGATTCGCACATCTTCAAGTACTGGAAGCTGACCAAGGAGCCGACCGTGTCGATTGGCATGGACGCGCTCGGCCTGCTCGACACGCTGATCATCGATTTCCAGCTCCACGAACTGCAGCTGCAGATGCGCCCTGGTTCGTAGTTCCTGGCCGCGCTGGCCCGCTTCGCACTACTTGGCGACGACAGTCCCGTCTACCACCTGCACCGCGGCGCCGACCGCCAGCGTTGGCTCGCTATCCTGCGTCACAGTCGTTTCCGTGCCATCGTCATAGCGCACCTTGATTTCGTAGTGCGTCACAGCCCGGATCTTTTTCTCGATCTTGTTGCCGAGCAATGCGCCGCCCGCGGCGCCGGCGATCTTGGCGATGGTCTTGCCGTTGCCGTCGCCGATCTG
>JAYTXT010000221.1:0-7399 GCA_043742765.1 Gammaproteobacteria bacterium
GTGTAGATGTCGTTCAGGTACATGGTGATCGGATCCGCCGTCTTGGCGCCCATTTCGAATGCCACGGTCGGCGTGGTAGGGCCGATCAGCACATCAACCGCCGCGAAGGCGCGGGCGAAGTCGTTGGCGATGAGCTGCCGCACACGCTGGGCCTTGAGGTAGTAGGCGTCGTAGTAGCCCGCCGACAGCACGTAGGTGCCGGTCATGATGCGTCGCTTGACCTCGGCGCCAAAACCCTCACCGCGCGATCGTTCGTAGAGATCTTTGAGGTCGCGGGGCTGCTCGCAACGGTGGCCAAAACGCACGCCATCGAACCGTGCGAGGTTCGACGAGCATTCGGCCGGCGCCACCACGTAGTAGGTGGGGACCGAGAGCGGGAGATTGGGCAGGCTCACTTCCCGGAGCTGCGCGCCCTGGCCGCGCATGACCTCCAGTGCCGTGCGCAGGCAGGCATCGATGGCGGGATCGAGTCCCTGCTCGAAGAATTCCTTAAGCAAACCGATGCGCAAGCCGGCCAGCGGCCGCTCGAGGCCGGCGACGTAGTCGGGCACCGGCGCGTCAACGCTGGTCGAATCACGCTCATCGAAACCGGCCATGGCGCCGAGCAGAATCGCCGCGTCTTCGGCAGTGCGCGCGATGACACCGGCCTGGTCGAGACTCGAGGCGAAGGCGATCATGCCGTAGCGCGACACGCGGCCGTAGGTCGGCTTGATGCCGGTGACACCGCACAGCGCCGCGGGCTGGCGGATCGAGCCACCGGTATCGGTGGCGGTGGCGGCCGGCACCAGCCGCGCGGCCACGGCCGCCGCCGAACCACCCGAGGAACCACCCGGCACGCGGGAGGGATCCCAGGGGTTGCGCACCGGCCCAAAATGGCTGGTCTCGTTCGAGGAGCCCATGGCGAACTCGTCCATGTTGGTCTTGCCGAGCACCACGGCACCGGCTGCGCGCAGCCGCGCGACGACCGTAGCGTCATAGGGCGAGACGAAATTCGCCAGCATCTTCGAGCCGCAGGTGGTGCGCGAGCCGGCCGCGCAGAAGATGTCTTTGTGCGCGATCGGCACGCCGGTCAGGGGCGGCGCACCGCCGGCGGCGAGCGCTCGATCGGCTGCGGCGGCGGCGGCCAGGGCCGCCTCGCTCTCGATGCTGATGAAGGCGTTGAGCTGCGGCTGGGCGCGCTGGATGCGCCCGAGCAACCCGCGCGCCAGCTCGGTGGCCGAGTACTTGCGCTGCCGCAAACCGGCGATCAGCTCTGCCACTGTCTGCGAATGCATACAGTGCTACTCGAGCACCTTGGGAACGAGGTACAGCCCCGCCAGAACCTGCGGTGCATTGCGCTGGTAGAGCTCGTGCTGGTCGCTTTCGGTGACGGCGTCGGCGCGCTGGCGCTGCTTCTGCCCCGCCAGCGGGTGCGACATGGGCTCGACGCCGCTGGTCGAGGCGTGATCGAGTTCACCTACCAGGCCGATGATGCGCGAGAGGCTGTCGATATAGACCGGGATCTCGGCCTCGCTCAGGGCCAGCCTGGCCAGGTGGGCGATGTTGTCGATGTCGCTGCGGCTCAAACTCATGTGGTGGCAGTGCTGGAATTTCGGAAAAATGGGCGCGAAATCATACACCTCGCCTTGTGCAATGTCCTCTCGGTTGCTAGATTACCGAGCGCTTTTCGCACCAGCCCACCAAAAGGCTCTGCCCGTCCCATGTTCAAACGTCTGCGCGGCTATTTCTCCAGCGATTTATCGATCGACCTCGGCACGGCCAACACCCTCATCTACGTCCGCGACCGGGGCATCGTGCTCAACGAACCCTCGGTGGTGGCCGTGCAGGACGAACCCTCACGCGGCGGCAAGGTGATCGTTGCGGTCGGCACCGAGGCGAAGGCCATGATCGGGCGCACGCCGGGGCACATCACCGCGGTGCGGCCGATGAAAGACGGCGTGATCGCCGATTTCACCTACACCGAGAAGATGCTGCAATACTTCATCAACAAGGTGCACGGCAACCGTTTCCTCAAACCCTCGCCGCGCGTGCTGGTGTGCGTGCCGTTCGGCTCCACCCAGGTCGAACGCCGCGCGATCCGCGAATCGGCCGAAGGCGCCGGCGCGCGCAACGTGGCGATCGTCAGCGAGCCGATGGCGGCTGCGGTGGGCTCGGGCCTGCCGGTGCAGGAAGCGCGCGGCTCGATGGTGCTCGACATCGGCGGCGGCACCAGCGAGGTCGCGGTGCTGTCGCTCAACGGCATCGTCTACGCCAGCTCGGCGCGCATCGGCGGCGATCGCTTCGATGACGCGATCATGAACTACGTGCGCCGCAACTACGGCATCCTGATCGGCGAAGCGACGGCCGAGCGCATCAAGATCGAGATCGGCTCGGCCTATCCCGGCCACCAGGTACGCGAACTTTCGGTCAAGGGCCGGAATCTGTCCGAAGGCGTGCCGCGCAGCTTCACGCTCAACAGCAATGAAATTCTCGAGGCGCTCCAGGAACCGCTCCAGGGCATCGTCAGTGCCGTGAAACAGGCACTCGAACAGACACCGCCCGAACTCGGCGCCGACGTCGCCGAGCGCGGCATCGTCCTCACCGGCGGCGGCGCACTGCTGCGTGACATCGACAAGCTGCTGATGGAAGAGACCGGGCTGCCGGTGATCATCGCCGACGACCCGCTTACCTGTGTGGCGCGCGGCGGCGGGCGCATCCTCGAACTCATGGACGAACTGGGCCCCGGTCACTTCGGGCTGGAGTAGGAAGCTGACGTGGCCGGCTTCGGCACAAACGTCGGGCGGCCCATCTACGGCCGCGGGCCTTCCGCAGGGCTACGCTTCACCGTCTACGCGCTACTGTCCCTGACGCTGATGTACCTCGATCAGCGCGCCCGCTGGTCCGAGCGCCTGCGTTACGGCCTGCAGGCAGCAGCGTACCCGGTGCAGGTGGCGGTCAATTCCCCGGCTGCGACCTGGCACTGGCTGACCGACAGTTTCTCGACGCGCAGTACGCTGCGGGCCCAGAACCTGCAGCTGCGCTCGCAGCTGCAAGCCTTGCAGCTCGGCCTGTTGCGCCAGCGCGCGCTCGAACAGGAAAACGTCCAGCTGCGCGAACTGCACCATACGCTGCCGCCGCTGGTCAATAAGTGGCTGGTCGCCGAGGTCATCGGCGTCGACTCCGGAACGCTGCGCCAGCGCCTGATCATCAACAAGGGGGCTCACGACGGCGTGCACATCAACCAGCCCGTGGTCGATGGGTCCGGCGTCATGGGCCAGGTGGCGCATGTCGGGCCGTGGAGTTCCGAGGTCATCCTGATCACGGACCCTGAGCACGCGATGCCGGTGCAGATTACGCGCACCGGTCTGCGCACCATCGCCGTCGGGTCGGGCAACGCGGATGAGTTGCTGCTGACTTACCTGGCCGCGAACTCGGACGTGAAGAGCGGCGATGAGCTGACCAGCTCGGGTCTCGGCGGCGTGTTTCCAGCCGGATACCCGGTCGGCCACATCACCGGCGTGCGCCGCGAGGCCGAGCAACTGCTGGCGCAGGTGCGCGCGGCGCCGCAGGCGAAGCTCGATCGCGCGCGCGAAGTCATGCTCATCGAATTCGATCAGGCGAATCCGGCGGCGCCGCCCAAGCCATGAGCCGCCGCGAGAACCTGCTCGCCATCCTGGTCACCTCCATCGTGGCACTGGTGCTGTGCATCCTGCCGCTACCGGGATGGCTGCAGGTCATCCGCCCGGCGTTCCTGGTGTTGAGCGTACTCTACTGGTCGACGATGGCGCCGTTCGTCGCCGGCATGGCGCTCGGCTTCTTCGGTGGCCTGGCGCTCGACGTATTCCAGGGCTCGCTGCTGGGCGAACATGCGCTGGTGCTCTCGTTCCTGACCTACCTGGCGCTGCGCCTCAACCTGCTGATGCGGGCCAAACCCATATTCGAGCAATCGCTGTACGTGCTGGTAGCGCTGATCGCCTATGAGTCGCTCCTGTGGGTGATCGACGGCTGGACCGGGCGGTCGCTGTCGAGTCCATTGCGTTGGGTGCACACGCTGACCAGTGCTCTGATCTGGCCGGTGGTGGTCGGCGTGCTTGGCCGCTTCCATTCGAACCGTTAGCCGTTGACGCATGCGCATCAAAGACCAATGGAACGAGCAGCGCATCTACTCGAGCCGCACGTTCGCGGCGCTGCTGATCATCGGCCTGCTCAGCCTCACGCTGCTGGGCAAGCTCGCCTACCTGCAGATCATCCGCCACGATTACTACCTGGAGCTCTCACAGGGCAACCGCGTGCGCCAGGACCCGATCCCGGCCAGCCGCGGCCTGATCCTCGACCGGCGCGGCCGGGTGCTGGTCGATAACGAGCCCGCCTTCCAGCTCGAGCTGATTCCGGAGCAGACGCCCAACCTTCCCGGCACGCTGCAGCGCCTCGCCGCACTCGGTCTCCTTGACCGGGAAGACATCGATCCTCTCAAGCGCAGCATCCGCTCGCGCCGCGGCTTCGACAGTGTGCCCGTGAGGCTGCGGCTCTCGGACGAGGAAATCGGCCGCTTTGCGGTGCACCGCTTCGAATTCCAGGGCGTGGAGTTGCGCGCGCGGCAGACGCGCCACTACCCCTACGGGGAACTGGGCGTGCATGCGCTCGGCTACGTGGCCGCGGTCAGCGAGGACGAGCTGGACCGCATCGACAAGCCCGGCTACGCGGGCACGACGCTGATCGGCAAGCTCGGCGTCGAAAGCGCCTACGAGACGCAGTTGCATGGCCTCAACGGCTACCAGCAGATCCTGGTGAACGCGCAGGGTCGCTCGGTGAAATTCCAGGGTGCCTTCCAGCCGAACCTGCGGGCCGCAGCGCCGGTGGCCGGCAAGGATCTGGTGCTCGCGCTCGACCTGCCCACGCAACAAGCGGCCGAAGCGGCGCTGGGCGATCAGCGCGGCGCGGTGGTGGCGCTCGATCCGACCAATGGCGACGTGCTGGCGCTTGTCAGCCACCCCGGGTTCGATCCGAGCGTGTTTGGCCGCGGTTTGACGCGCAGTGAGTATTCGCTCCTGACGGGCAATGAGGACAAACCGCTGCTCAATCGCGCGCTGCGCGGCGCCTATCCTTCCGGCTCGACGATTAAGCCGGTGATGGCGCTCGCCGGGCTCAACTACCAGATCGTCGACCCGGAGCGCCGGGAATTCTGCAACGGCGCGTTTCACCTGCCGGGCAGCCGCCACCTGTACCGCGAAGGCAAGGGCGGCAAGCATGGCGCCGTCAGCCTGGTCGACGCCGTGGCACGTTCCTGCGACGTGTATTTCTACAGCCTTGCCGCGCAACTGGGCGTCGAGCGCATCGCCGCGTTCGCCGCGCAGTTTGGCATCGGTTCGCTGACCGGCATCGACATCAGCGGCGAAAAACCCGGGCTCCTGCCAACGCCCGGGTGGAAGAAGCAAGCCTTCAAGCGCCCCCAGGACCAGATCTGGTTTCCGGGCGAGACCGTCAATTTCGGAGTGGGCCAGGGTTATCTGCTGGTGACTCCGCTGCAGCTGGCGCACATGGTCGCGCTGCTCGCCGAGCGCGGCCAGAGTTTTCAGCCGCGCGTCGTGATGGGCACGCGCGACGTCCGCGGCGCTGTGATCCGCGCTGCGCCGGTCGCCACCGCGGGCGCCAAGGGCATCAGCGATGCGAACTGGGCGCTGGTGCTGCGCGGCATGATCGGCGCCACCACCTATGGCACGGCCGCCGCGATCGGCAAGGGCGCGCGCTACACGATCGCTGGCAAGACCGGCACCGCACAGGTGTACACCGTGGCGCAGAACGCCCGCTACAACGAGAAGACGGTCGCCGAGCGGCTGCGCGATCACGCCTGGTTCATCGCCTTCGCGCCCGCCGAAGCGCCGCGCATCGCGATCTGCGTGCTGGTGGAGAATGGCGGCTTCGGCGCCAGCGCCGCGGCGCCGATCGCCCGCCGCGTGATGGACGCCTATCTGCTGGAGGGCCCCGTCGCCGGGACCGTGCCCGCGGCCGCTACCGGAGCTCCCTCACCATGATCCTCGACGACAACCGCGATTCCGCCGCGCGCCGGACCTTCTCCGCAACGGCGCGGCTCATGTCGGCGCTGAAACTCGACGGGCCGCTGCTGGTGGGGCTCGCACTCCTCGCGGTCTACGCGCTGGTCGTGCAGTACAGCGCCTCAGGGCAGAGCCTCGAGACGATCCTGCGAACGTTGGTGCGCATCGGCGTTGGCGCCTTCGCCATGATTGCGCTGGCGCACAGCAGCCCGAACTTCCTGCGCAGCCTTGCGCCCTGGCTGTACGGCGCCGGCATCGCGCTGCTGCTGGTCGTCGACGCGATCGGCTACGTGGGCAAGGGGGCGCAGCGCTGGCTCGACCTCGGGCTGATCCGCTTCCAGCCCTCCGAGATCATGAAGCTGGCGGTGCCGATGCTGGCGGCGTCATTCATGCACGAGCGCCGCCTGCCGCCCGACTGGCGCAATCTGCTGGTGCTGGCCGGCATCGTCGTGCTGCCCGCCGCCCTGGTGGCGATGCAACCGGACCTCGGCACGGCGGTGCTGATCTTTGCGACCGGCGCGCTGGTGGTGCTGATGGCCGGCCTGCAGTGGCAGGTCATCGGCGGCCTGGCTTGCGCCGGCGCCGGCGCCGCGTTCGTCGGCTGGCGATACCTCCACGACTACCAGCGCCAGCGCATCCGCATCTTTCTTGATCCGCAGTCCGATCCGCTGGGCTCGGGTTACCACATCATCCAGTCGCAGATCGCGATCGGTTCGGGGGGCCTGTTCGGCAAAGGCTGGATGAACGGCAGCCAGGCGCAGCTCGACTTCCTGCCGGAGCGTTCGACAGATTTCATCTTCGCGGTGATCGGCGAGGAATTCGGGTTGCTGGGACTCATCGTGCTGATGCTGCTGTACCTGTTCATCGTCTCGCGCGCGTTATTCCTGGCGAGCCAGTCCAGCGGTACTTTCGCGCGGCTCCTGGGCTTAAGCCTGGCGTTGACCTTCTTCGTGTATGTGTTCATCAACGCCGGCATGGTGACCGGGCTCCTGCCCGTGGTCGGCGTGCCGTTGCCGCTGATCAGTTATGGCGGCACTTCGATCGTGACGCTGTTGGCGGGATTCGGTATTCTCATGGGCCTGTATTCGCACCGGAAGCTCGTCAACTCGTGATCCCGCGCGGTCTGTTGCTTGCGTTGGGCCTTGCCCTCGCGCCAATGCTGCTGCCGGCCACGGCCTTGGCAGCCGACGAGCCCCCGGCCGACTCCGCGGAAACCGAACGGGTGCTGCCAGGCCATACGCGCTTCGATCTCGACCGCGCCGACATCGCCGCGTTCGTTGAGCGCATGGCGGGCAAGGGGTACACGCGCGCGGCGGTCTTTGCGCTGCTCGCCAAGGCCGAGCCGCAGCCGAAGATCATCGAGGCCA
>JAYTXT010000222.1:0-5279 GCA_043742765.1 Gammaproteobacteria bacterium
CCCGTTGAGCAAGATATTTTTGGTGTGCATCGTGATTGCGGTGACCGTGTGCGCGTTGGCCGTGCACACCGCCACCATCCGCTTGACGTTCGCGATGGCGCGCGACAACGCGCTGCCATTCGGGGAGAAGCTCGCCCGGGTGAATCCCGGCACCCAGACGCCTATTGCTCCCGCCATCGTGATCGGCGTGATTGCCGCGCTGATCCTGGTCGTCAACATCGGGCAACCGAAGATCTTCACCGTGCTGACGTCGATCGGCGTCATCATGATCTATCTGGCGTATTTGATGGTGACCGGCCCCCTGCTGAAGAAGCGCCTGCAAGGAAACTGGCCTCCGGCGGATCTTGCGGCGGGCGGCTACTTCACCATGGGCCGGTGGGGATTGGTGGTCAATGTCGTTGCGGTACTGTGGGGCGGAGGGATGACGCTCAATTTGGCCTGGCCGCGCGAAGCTCTGTACGGGACACCCTGGTACAACACCTGGGGCGCGTTCGCATACACGGGCGTGATCCTGGGAACGGGCCTGCTCTGGTACAGCTTTAAGGGCCGCCATTACATTGGTACGCTGGCCTCCCACACAGCGGTCAGCACGAATTCGCGAGGTGCCGGAGAGGTTGGCCGCACAGGCGGCGCCTAGCGTTGCCGACGCGCCCAGTCGGGCAGCTCGCTTCGTGTGCAGCTCGGCACACGAGCCAGCTATGATTGGCCGATGAACCATCCGTCGGCGGTCGAGCTTGAGGTTCGGCAACTGCGCGCTCTGGTGGCGGAGCGGTGCTTCGCCGAGACGCTCCAGAGGGCGGAGGCGCTGGTGGCGCGGCTGCCCGAGAATCGCGACCTACTGTATCTGTGCGCTCTGGCGCAGCGTGGACTCGGCGATTTCCAGGCGGCGCTTGCCACACTGACCAGGTTCGAGAAACTCCACCCGCGCTTTAGCCGCCTGTACCAGGAGCGCGGCTACTGCCATGTCGGGCTGAAACAGGCGCCACAGGCGATCGCGGCCTTCCTGCGGGCCGTACAGATCAGCCCCGCCCTGCCGGCCAGCTGGAGCATGCTCGAGGGGTTGTACCGGATGACCGCGCAGGGCGCGGACGCGATGGCCGCCGCCGCGCAAGTGGCGATCCTGAATAAGCTCCCGCCCGAGGTCGTGACGGCAACGGCGCTGTTCTCTGATGGCGACCTCGCGCAGGCCGAGGAACTCATCCGCGCCTTCCTGCTGAAGAATGGCCATCACCTCGAGGCCATGCGGCTGCTCGCCCGCATCGGCATCGAGCGGGAAGTGTTCGATGATGCGCAACTGCTGCTCGAGGGGGTGCTCGATCTCGCGCCTGACTACCGCCAGGCGCGATTCGAGTACGCGCGCGTTCTCAGCGAACGGCACCTGCACCAGCAGGCTTTGCAGCAGATCGAGCAGTTGCTCGCGGCGGATCCCGCTCATCGAGATTATAGGACGCTCCAGGCGCTGATTTGCGTGGGCCTGGGCCGGCACGAACGCGCCATCGAGTTATACCGCGGCCTGTTGACAGATACGCTGCAGCCGGCCGATCTTCGCCTCTCGATCGGCCACGCTCTCAAGACCCTGGGGCGCAGCGCGGAAGCAATCGCCGAGTACCGCGCCGCGGCCGTGGCCCGTGCCGGATTTGGCGATGCCTATTGGAGCCTGGCGAACCTGAAGACCTACCGCTTCGCGGAGGGGGAAGTGCAGCAGATGCGCGCATTGGAAGCGGAGGAGACGACACCCGTGGCGGATCGCTGCCATTTGTGCTTCGCCCTCGGCAAGGCATTCGAGGACCGGCAGCAATATGCACAGTCCTGCGAGTACTACCTACGTGGCAACGCGCTCAAGCGAGCGGAAAGTCACTACCAACCCGAGCTCCTCGAACGCAATACGCGCCTGCAGGTCGCCGTATGCACCCCTGCGCTGTTCGCCCGGCACCGCGGCAGCGGCGCGCCTGCCCCCGATCCGATATTCGTCGTGGGCCTACCGCGCGCCGGCTCGACGCTGATCGAGCAGATTCTGGCCTCGCACTCCGCGGTCGAGGGCACGCGGGAGCTCGCCGATATCCCGCGCATCGTGGGCGAGCTGCGGGGGCGCGAGCCCGATCCCAACCAGCCACGCTATCCGGCGGTGCTGGCGCAGTTGGGTGCCGCGGACTACCGCCGCCTGGGCGAGAAGTACCTGAGCGAGACGCGCATCTACCGGACGAACAAGCCGCACTTCATCGACAAGATGCCGAACAACTTCCGCCATATTGGACTGATCCACCTGATGCTGCCCAGCGCGAAGATCATCGACGCGCGCCGCGAACCCATGGCTTGCTGCTTCAGTAACCTGAAGCAGCTGTTCGCGCGCGGCCAGGAATTCACCTACAGCATCGACGACATCGCGCGCTACTACCGCACCTACGTTGAACTCATGGACCACTGGGATGCCGTCCTTCCCGGACGCGTGCTGCGCGTGCAGTACGAAAGTGTGGTGGCTGATCTGGAAGGCAATGTGCGTCGCATACTGGATTACTGCGGGCTCGCCTTCGAACCCGCCTGCGTCGAGTTTCACCGCACCGAACGCAGCGTGAATACCGCGAGCTCGGAACAGGTTCGCCAGCCGCTCTATCGCGAAGGCCTCGACCAGTGGCGCCACTTCGAACCCTGGCTGGGTCCACTGCAGCAGGCTCTGGGCCCGCTGACCGATTAGTTTCGAGCGCGCACCTGGGCGCTATCGCTGCCGACGCTCCCAGTCTGGGGCCGCATAGAAGCCGGCCAGCGAGGGTGGCAACGGCGGGCGGCCCAGGATCGCGTCCGCGAGCTTCTCGGCCATCATGATCGTCGGTGCATTGAGGTTGCCGGTGGTGATCGACGGCATGATCGACGCATCCACCACGCGCAACCCATCAACGCCGATCACGCGCCCCTGCGGGTCCACCACCGAGCGCGGATCGTCGGCCGCGCCCATGCGGCAGCTGCAGGACGGGTGATAGGCGGTCTCACATTTCTGGCGGATGAACTCATCGATCTGTGCGTCGGTCTGCACATTTGCGCCCGGCTGCATCTCCCTGCCCCGGTAGCGATCGAAAGCCGGCTGCGCGAACAGTTCACGCGTCAGGCGCACGCAGGCACGCATCTCTTCCCAATCCTCGGGCTGGCTCATGTAGTTGAAGAAGATACGCGGGTGGTCTTCAATGCGCGGTGAACGCAGTCGCACCCAGCCGCGGCTCTGTGAGCGCAATGGACCGATATGCGCCTGGAAGCCATGCTCTTTCGCCAGTGAAGAACCGTCGTAGCTGACCGCCATGGGCAGAAAGTGGTACTGCAGATTCGGGTAGCGTATGCCGGCGCGGCTGCGGATGAAGCCGCCGCTCTCGAAGTGATTGCTCGCGCCGAGCCCGTCGTGCCGCAGAAACCAGCGCATGCCGATGAGCAGGCGGCTCAACGGGTTGAGCGCCGAGTACAGTGTGATGGGCTCCTTGCAGGCCACCTGGAAATAGAACTCCAGGTGATCCTGCAGGTTCTCGCCCACTCCCATCAGTGGGTACACGACACTGATGCCCTGCTCCCGCAGTTCCTGCGGTGGCCCTACTCCTGAGAGTTTGAGCAGCTGCGGCGAGCCGATACATCCAGCGGAAAGAATCACTTCACGCCGCGCCCGCACGCTGCGCTCGTGCTCGCCCAGGCGATAGCGGACGCCGGTGGCCTGCCGCCCTTCGAATTCGATCCGCGTGACCAGCGCGTTTGCGCGCACCGTCAGGTTGGGGCGGCGCATGGCCGGTCGCAGGTACGCATTGGCGGTGCTGGAGCGGCGGCCATTGCCAACCGTCATGTCGAAGCGCCCGAATCCTTCTTGCTGCCCGCCGTTCAGATCGCTTGATTGCGGGTAACCGGCCTGCTGCGCGGCCTGCAGGAAGACCGCGTGCAAGGGGTTCCGCAGCGTGCCATAGGAAGTCTGCAGCTTGCCGGAATCGCCGCGGTACTCGCTGCCGCCTTCGGCACGGTGCTCGGCACGCTTGAAGTAAGGCAGCACCTCGCTGTAGCTCCAGCCGGCGGCGCCCTCGCCGCGCCAGCGCTCGAAATCCATCGGGTTGCCGCGCACGTAGACCATGCCATTGATGGACGAGGAGCCGCCCAGCACCTTGCCGCGCGGAGTCGCCATGCGCCGCCCGCCCAGGTGCGGCTCGGGTTCGCTCTGATAGCCCCAGTTGTAGCGCGGCATGTTCATCGGAATGGACAGCGCCGTGGGCATCTGGATGAAGATCGAGCGATTGGAGCCGCCGTACTCGAGCACAAGTGCGGTATGCCGACCGTCCTCGGTCAGCCGGTCGGCCAGCACGCAGCCGGCCGACCCAGCGCCGATGATCAGGTAGTCAAATTCTTCCACGGTATGCTCGCTGCGGTTTGTCTGAGGGTCAATACGGTGCATCGATGTCGCGCATGGCGACATAGACGCTCTTGAGTTGCGTGTAATGTTCGATGGCCGCGCGGCCATTCTCGCGTCCGAGGCCGGAATATTTCACGCCGCCAAAAGGCAGCTCGATGGGCGTGATGTTGTAGTGATTGATCCAACAGGTGCCGGCCTGGAGCTGCGCAATCACGCGATGCGCGCGGGTCAGGTCACGGGTGAACACGGCAGCCGACAGGCCGAATTCAGTGTCGTTCGCCCGCTGCACGGCCTCGGCCTCATCATCGAATTCCAGCACCGTCATGACCGGACCAAAGATCTCCTCGCGCACGATGCCCATCCGGTCGTCGCACCGGTCGAACACGGTCGGCGCCACGAACCAGCCTTTCGCGAGCACACCGTCGGTCACGCGATGGCCGCCGGTGAGTACGCGCGCGCCAGCCTTGCGTCCCTGCTCGATGTAACCGAGAACCTTCTGCATGTGCGCCTCGGAGATCAGCGCGCCAACCTGGGTTGTCGGGTCGAGCGGATCGCCGATGCGCATCGAGCGTACGCGCGGCAGAAGCCGCGCCATGAAGGCCTTCATTACTGAGCGGTGCACGAACACGCGCGTCCCGTTCGAACACACTTCGCCCGCCGAGTAGAAATTCGCGAGCAGCGCGCCGGATACGGCGTTGTCGAGATCGGCGTCGGCGAATACCAGGATCGGCGACTTGCCGCCCAGCTCCAGCGTCACCATCTTGAGCGTCGAGGCGGCATCGCTCATCACCGCCTGCCCGGTCGGCACCGAACCCGTGAGCGAGACCTTGCGCACCTGCGGGTGGCGGCTCAGGAGTCGCCCGGTCTCGGCCGGACCCTGCAGCACCTGGAACAGGCCCTTGGGGAGCCC
>JAYTXT010000223.1:0-9173 GCA_043742765.1 Gammaproteobacteria bacterium
CCTGCACCTGGGCTGTGGGTCATGCCCTGGGCACCACCCTGGCCTGAGCTTGCTGCAGCGCAGTCCAACACAATGCCCTGTAATCGCTCATATTTAATGCCGGGACTTGAACTCTGGCGCTTCGGTATCATCTCAGAGACGTACTGCATCCGTTTTCCCCTGCGAGGCCCCTGCCCATCATGAAACGAATATTCCTGTTCCTGGCCACGAACCTGGCCGTCGTCATGGTTCTGTCGATCGTTGCCCGCGTCACGGGACTCGATCGTTGGCTGGCGTTGCACGGCAGCAGCTACCTGGGGCTGCTGGCGATGGCGGCGCTGTTCGGATTCGGCGGCGCGCTGATCTCGCTGGCCATGTCCAAATGGATGGCCAAGCGCGCCATGGGCGTGCAGGTCATCGAACGCCCCGCCAACGCAAACGAGGAGTGGCTGGTGAGCACGGTGCGCCAGCTCGCCAGCCAGGCCGGCATCGGCATGCCGGAAGTCGGCGTGTTCAACTCGCCCCAGCCCAACGCCTTCGCCACCGGGGCGCGGCGCGATGCCGCGCTGGTCGCAGTCAGTACGGGCCTCCTGCAAAGCATGAACCGCAGCGAGGTCGAGGCGGTGCTGGGCCATGAGATCACGCACGTCGCCAACGGTGACATGGTGACCCTCACGCTGATCCAGGGCGTGGTCAACACGTTCGTAATCTTCCTGTCACGTATCGTGGGCGGCATTGTTGACCGCGCACTCTCGCGCGACGGTGGAGGACGCGGTGGCATCGGTTATTTCGTCACCGTGATGGTCGCGCAGGTCGTGCTGGGCTTTGCCGCCAGCATGATCGTCATGTGGTTCTCCCGGCGCCGCGAATTCCGGGCCGACGCTGGCGGCGCGCGCCTGGCCGGCCGCAACAACATGATCGGAGCACTCGAACGGCTCAAGATGGCCCACGAACCGGGTCTGCCCAAGCAATTGGCCGCATTCGGGATTGGCGGCGGTCGGGGCACCGGGTTCCAGCGGCTGTTCATGAGCCATCCGCCGCTTGAGGAACGCATTGCAGCCCTGCGATCGCAACTGTGACGCATTACGCCCAACCCATTGAATTTGCAGTGATCGATTGCAAGATCGAGCTGTCTTCGGTACAGTCCCGTATCACTTGACAGTACGCTGGTCGCGGTCGCGGCCCTGAGGACACTGATGCCCGCTCCCGACGAACACACCTCCTTCCGCCTGACCGCGCGCGTCCGCGACACCGTGGCAGGGTTCCTGGACACGAGCCGGCTGAATATCGCCGCGGCGCGCGAGGCTATGCCGGACCGTGTCGACTGGGCGCGCAGCATTCCTTTCCTGCTGATGCACCTCGCCTGCCTGGCGGCAATCTGGACCGGGGTCAGTCCGGTAGCCGTAGGCGTGGCCATCGGCGCCTATCTGGTGCGCATGTTCGCGATCACCGGCTTCTATCACCGTTATTTTTCGCATCGCACCTTCAAGACCTCGCGCGCGGGCCAGTTCGTGTTCGGGTTGCTGGGCGCTTCGGCGGTACAGCGCGGACCGGTCTGGTGGGCCGCGCATCACCGCCACCACCACGCCAACTCTGACCGCGCCGCCGATGTGCACTCGCCTTCCCAGCATGGCTTCTGGCGTTCGCACACCGGCTGGTTTCTGACGATAAAGGGCTTTGCGCCCGATTTCCAGCTGGTCCGCGACCTGATGAAATTCCCGGAGCTGCGCTGGCTCGATCGCTACGATATCTTTGTGCCGGTACTGCTGGGCGTCGCCATGTTCCTGCTGGGCGTGATCCTGCACAACGTGGCTCCGGGCCTGGGCACCACTGGCTGGCAGATGCTGGTGTGGGGCTTCGTCATCTCGACGGTGTTCTGCTGGCACGCCACCTACACCATCAATTCGCTCTCCCACGTGTTTGGCAGCCAGCGCTACAAGACCGGTGACACCAGCCGCAACAACTGGCTGCTGGCGATCCTCACGCTCGGCGAGGGCTGGCACAACAATCACCACTACTATCCCAACACGGTGCGCCAGGGTTTCTACTGGTGGGAATACGACATCACGTTCTACGTCCTCAAGCTCCTGAGCTGGTGCGGTATCATCTGGGATCTCAAGCCGATCCCGCTTGCGGTACGCGAAAACCCCGCCCGGCGGCTGCACAAGCCGGGGTAATTGCGGCCCTGATTGTCGGCCGCGCAGTGTTCGGGGGATACTGGCGCCGTGAAACCGAGCATCATTCCCGCAGATCTCGAACTGCCTGAAGCGGCCGCGCCCGGCCCGCTGGCGGCGCTTGGCCGTCGCCTGCTGCGCTCCCAGTTGCGCCGCCTGTGCGACGGCGAGATCCGCATTCTCGACGGTGAGTTGGAAGAGCGCTTCGGCGCGCGCACCGAGCGCTGCCCGCTCTCGGTCGCGATCGAGGTGCTGCACCCGGGGTTCTACGCCGCTGCGGTGTTCGGCGGCACGGTGGGCGCCGGCGGCGCGTACATCCGCGGCCTGTGGCGCTGCAACGACCTCACGGGACTGGCACGCGTCATGTACGTGAACCGTGGTCTCATGGATGACATGGATCGCCGCTGGACTTTCATCAGCCGCCCGCTGCTGCACGCCTTCCACTGGCTGCATCGCAACAGCTGTGACGGGAGCGAGCGCAATATCCGCGCGCACTACGACCTGGGCAACAACTTCTACCGGCTGATGCTCGATGAGACCATGGCCTACTCCTGCGGAATCTTCGTGGATGAATCGACGACACTCGCCGAGGCCTCGCGCGCCAAGTTCGACGCCGCCTGCCGCAAGCTGGCGCTCGTGCCCGGCGACCGACTGCTGGAGATCGGCACCGGCTGGGGAGGCCTCGCGATCCACGCCGCGCAGCACTACGGCTGCCACGTCACCACGACGACGATTTCGCGCCAGCAGCACGACTACGCCCGTGGGCAAATCGAACGCGCGGGCTTAGGCGAACGAGTCACGCTGCTGCTCGAGGACTACCGCAATCTCAAGGGCCAGTACGACAAGCTGGTCTCGGTCGAGATGATCGAGGCGGTGGGCGCGCCCTACCTCGATACCTACCTCGCCAAGTGCGCCTCGCTGCTGCGCGACTCCGGCGCGATGCTGTTGCAGGCGATCACCATCCAGGATCAGGATTACCGCGCACAGCTGCGCTCGATCAACTTCATCCAGCGTTACGTGTTCCCGGGCAGCTTCATTCCCTCGGTCAGCGCCATCACCGATTCGCTCCGCCGCGTGACCGACCTGAAGATATTCCACCTCGAGGACATCGGCCCGCACTACGCGCGCACCCTTGCCCTGTGGCGCCGGAATTTCCTCGAGCACCTGGGCGCGGTGCGGAAACTTGGCTACAGCGAGCGCTTCATCCGCATGTGGGAGTTCTACCTCTGCAGCTGCGAGGGCGGCTTCGCCGAGCGCGCGCTCGGCAACGTACAGATGCTGCTGACCAAGCCCGGTTGCCGGCGCGCCGTTATTGCCGCCTGCTGAGCTGTGTCAATGCCCCTTGCCAGCGCCGCCGCGGCGTCTCTACGCGAATCCCTGCACGCGACCGTCCCGCCCGGTGTTCTGCTCGAAGACGCCGCGGACGCAGCCCCCTTCCTGACTGATCACCGGGGTCTGTACCGGGGCCGGGCACTGGGCGTGGCGCTGCCGCGCGATGTCGCGGAAGTCTCCAAGCTGCTCGCCTGGTGCAACGCGCAGCGCGTCGGCGTCGTGCCGCAAGGCGGCAATACCAGCTACTGCGGCGGCGCAACCCCGGACGATTCGGGCCTGCAGCTGGTCATCGGCCTGCGGCGGCTCAACCGCATCCGCGCAGTCGACGCGGCGAATTTCTCGAGGACCGTCGAGGCCGGCTGCACGCTCGCCGAGGTGCAGCGCGCCGCTGCTGATGCGGGGCGGTTCTTTCCGCTGGAACTGGGCTCGTCGGGCAGCTGCCAGATCGGCGGGAATCTTGCCACCAATGCCGGCGGCCTCAACGTGCTGCGCTTCGGCATGGCGCGCGCGCTGACGCTTGGCATCGAAGCCGTACTGGCCGATGGTCGCGTATACCAGCGGTTGCGGGCCCTGCACAAGGACAACACTGGCTACGACCTGACCGGGCTCCTGGTCGGCTCCGAGGGGACGCTCGGCATCATCACCGCTGCCACGCTTAAAGTCTGGCCGCAACCGCGCAGCACGGCTACCGCCTTCGTGGCCGTGGCAGACGTCGCCGCCGCGGTGACCCTGTTGGCGCGGCTCCAGGCCGTAGCGGGTGAGCGCGTCAATTCCTATGAGTTGCTGCCGCGCAGCGCACTCGAGCTCGCGCTCCGCCACATCGAAGGCGTCGCGGATCCGCTCGGCGCGAGCCACGAATGGTACCTGTTGTGCGAACTGAGCTCGTTCGCAGACGAGGCGCTCGGCGGCTTGTTGGAGCAGGCGCTGAGCTCCGCGACCGATGCTGGTCTGGTACAAGACGCCGTGATCGCGGCGAACGAGCGCCAGCGCGCCAACCTGTGGCGATTGCGCGAAAATGTGCCGGAGGCGCAACGGCGCGCGGGCCCCAGCCTCAAGCACGATATCTCGGTGCCCGTGGCGCGTTTGCCGGAGTTCGTCGCGGCGGCGTCGCTCTGGGTTCGAGACCACGTGCCGGCCGGCACGCTGGTCGCCTACGGACACGCGGGCGACGGCAACCTGCATTTCAACATCAGTTTCCCGGCGCAAACTGCGCCCGTGGCTCTCGCTGCGCAGGAGCCGGTGATCCGTCGTGCGATTCATGATCTGGTCGCAGCGCACGGCGGGAGCTTCAGCGCCGAGCACGGCATCGGCCGCCTCAAGGTCGGCGAACTCGAGCGCTATGCCTCGCCGGTGGCGCTGGCGATGATGCGCGACCTCAAGCGCGCGCTCGACCCCAATGGCATCATGAATCCGGGGAAGGTGCTGGCGGCCGGCGGCCCCGCTCAGCGTGACTTGAGCGCCCGGTCGTAGGCGGCATTGAGTTGAGCTGACTTCCGTTCGGCCAGCGCGCGGATCTCGGCGCCAAGCCGCGCTACCTTGTCGGGATGGTACTGGCTGATCTGCTCGCGGTATGCCGCAGTGATCTGCTCGCGCGTGGCTGCGCTCGACACTCCCAACACTTCATGCCAGGCCGGTTCGCCAACCCTGAACGCAGGCACGAACGCTGGTGATGGCCGAGGCCGCGGCTGCTGCGGAGGCGGCAGTGGCGACGGCGGATCCTCGCGCCGGCTGGTGCGGTTCATCAACCAGCTCACCAGCGCGTAGCCCGCGACCAGGCACAGAAACGAGACCGTCAGTTCGTTGGTGGACATGAGTCGAGCTCCACGAGGCGCTGCTGCAAGGCCTCCAGTTTCCGGTAGCGCTCGCCGCCAGGTTCGTCGGCCGCGAGTTCCTGCCGGATGCGCCGGGCCAGCAGCAGGCACAGAGCAGTGAAACCCGCTGGCGTAAATTGCGCTCGCGCAAATAACAGCGGATCACCCGCCAGCGGCTGCTGCATCGTGATCTTGCGCACCAGGTTGATTGCAAACGGCGGACAGGCCAGCAGGTCGACGCTCAGGATCGTGCATGAGCGTGTTGCCAATCCCAGCACGGCACGATGCCACCAGATCCAGAAAGTCATGGCGATGTTCAGAGCATAGACCGACACCAGCAGGCCCAGTAGCAGCAGTCCCTGGCCGTAGAAAAACAGCATGGCCGGCAGCGCCACGGCAATCAGCAGCAGCAGGAGCATCACGCCGGCTTGCAGTGGCCGCAGCGCCCGCAGCAATCCCGGCGCCGCAGCCCGCGCCGGCGGCGCGCCGCGACTCACCGACTCGGACCACCACACGCGCAGCAGCGGCGCGAACGGCGTCAGCGGGTTGGGCACCAGCACGCGACGCCCGAACAGCAGCGCTTCGCTCGCGGCCACGTTACGCCAGCCGCTGCGCGAGCGGACAAACACCAACTCGTTCCCATACAGGAACAGCGCCGAATCCAGCAGATAGAAAGCCAGCGCGCCGCCGGCCAGGTAAAGTTCAGCCGCCGGCATCGGGTTTTTTCGCGATGCGCGAGCGCAGCCAGGCGACGACGCCCACGGCTGCCGCCGCGATCGCTTTCCACGCGGCGGCGAGGAATCCGGCCAGCACCCCCCACAGACCCTTCTTGGCGGCGACTGCCGCCGCGCCGCCCAGCACCAGGGCGGCCAGACCGTATTCGGCGACCTTGTCGCCAGGTTTCCACTCCGCATAGCTCTCGCCGGAATTGAAGCGGTAGCCGTCGAGCGTCTGGTTGAGCGCGGTCTCGGCAGCCACCAGGCCCGCCGTCGACGACACCATCACCACGGAAGTGTGGCCGCGGCGGCCAAGAATCTTGGTGAAGAAGTTGACGTTCTCGTGGCCCTGGCTGGTCAGCGCCGTGGCCCACTCGAGTCGTTTGCTCGTGCTGTTATAGGCCGGAGCTACGGCCCACCCTGTGACATGGAGTGGTGACCAGCCGCGCTTTTTGCGCTCTTCGTTGTTGGCTTCCGAGCTCTCCTGCAGCGACTTGAGCAACGCCGCGCTGTCGATCTTATCGTCGTCCTTGACGTAACCGCCGTCATTGAATTCGAGGTAAGCGCTCCAGTCGCCGGACTCCGGGGCGATCATGACTTCCTGGCCGTCGGACAGGTTCTCGTTGAGTTCAAGGAATTTCTTGGTGTTGGCGCGATCGAGAAACACATAGCCCTCGGGCACGGTCAGCCTCGAATTGCCGGCGACCGCCACCGTGGTCGGACCCTTGACCCAATCGAGTGCGGCAAACTGCTTCGCCGTCGCGTCCTGCGGCGCGTCGGCGGGAGCGTCGGCCGCGGCTGCGCGGCCGGGCAGCAGCACCGCCCACGCCATTGCCAGTACTGCGATCATGCGCACGGTCGAGTTCATGGCCAGACTCCTAGGTGACGGACGGCGGCATTAGCCGGATCAGACCTTCCTGCGTGGTGCTCGCGACCAAAGCCCCGCTGCGCGCGAACAGACTCCCGCGCGTGAAGCCGCGGGCGCCCGAAGCGCTGGGACTGTCGGCCGCATACAGCAGCCAGTCATCCATGCGCACCGGGCGATGAAACCACATCGCGTGATCGATGCTGGCGATCATGAGCCTGCCCTGGGCGATGCTGTGCTCATGGCGCAGCAGCGCCGTGCCCAGCAGGTGAAAGTCCGAGGCGTAAGCCAGCAGGCAGCGGTGCAGCCGGTCGTCGTCCGGCAGGCGATCAACCGTGCGGATCCACAGGTACTGGTGCGGGGTGCCGGCTAGCGTTGCCGTGGCGGACGCGGGCACGGCCCGGAATTCGATCGGCCGCTCATGCACAAACTGCCGCAGTCGCGGCGAGAGCCCCTCGAGGAATTTCGAGCCGGGCAGGAGCGATTCGGGAAGTTCTTCCGGCGCTGGCACGTCCGGCATGGCGGTCTGGTGTTCGAACCCGGCTTCGGGAAGCTGGAACGAAGCGGAACAGTTGAAGATCTGCTCGCCATGCTGGATCGCCGTGACCCGGCGGCTGGTGAAACTGTGACCGTCGCGACTGCGGTCGACGAAGTAGACGATCGGCGCGTTGAAATCACCACGCCGCAGGAAATAGGCATGGAGCGAATGCACCACCCGCCCGTCATCAACCGTAGCGTAGGCCGCCTGCAACGCCTGGCCCAGCACCTGGCCACCGTAGACCTGTGGGCTGCCGATGTCGCGGCTCGCGCCGCGGAAGATGTTGACCTCGAGGCGCTCGAGTTCCAGGAGCCGCAGGAGCCCGGCAAGGCGCTGATCCATGCGGCGCGCTACTCGCTCACGACGCCCAGGCGCTTGTGCATCGCCGGGCTCGTGGTGGTGTACTGCAGAAACTGTTTCTTGGCCGGGTACAGATAGTGCTGTACGGCGAACGCGGCCAGGGCCGCTTCATGGAAACCGGACAGGATCAGTTTCTTTTTCCCGGGGTAACTATTGATGTCGCCGATGGCGAACACGCCAGGAATATTCGATTGGAATTTCTCGGTGTCGACCTTGATCGCGCGCTTCTCGAGTTCCAGGCCCCATTCGGCAATCGGCCCGAGCTTGGGCGCCAGGCCGAACAGAACCAGCAGATGCTCGGCGTCGACCCACCGCAGCGCCCCGTCCACGCCTTTGATCTCGACGCCCGTCAGGCGTGCGTCATCGACACGCAGCGCATGGGCGACACCCTCGATGAAGCGCAGCTTACCGCCGGCCTCGAGTTCACGCATGCGGGCCACTGAAGCGGGCGCGCCGCGGAACTCCGCGCGCCGGTGCACCAGCGTGAGCGCGGCGGCTTTCGGCGCCAGGTCGATGGCCCAGTCCAGGGCTGAATCGCCACCGCCAAAGACCACCAATTGCCGGCCGTGCAGCTCGGCGGCACTGCGCACCTGGTAGTGAATCTGCCGCCCCTCGAGGGCCTCCACGCCCTCCAGACCGAGCCGCCGCGGCTGGAATGAGCCCACGCCGCCGGCGATCACCACCGCACCGGCGTCGAACACCGTGCCCGCGCTGGTGACGACACGGAACCGCCCGCCTTCCTGTCGACGCAGTTCGAGCGCTTCTTCGCCCAGGTGGAGTTCGGCGCCGAAGGGTTTGATCTGCTGGAGCAGCCGATCGACCAGCTCCTGCGCGCCGCAGATTGGCAGCGCCGGAATGTCATAGATGGGCTTGTCGGGGTAGAGCTCAGTGCACTGCCCGCCCGGAGCAGCCAATGAATCAAGCACATGCGCCTTGATGCCCAGGAGACCAAGTTCAAATACCTGGAACAGCCCCGCCGGACCGGCGCCAATGATGACCGCTTCGGTCGCAATGGGATCGCGCAATTTGCTGTGCCGCCTTCGGAGGTGATGGGCGGGCAATTCTAGCCACGCAACCCCTAGTCATCAAACGAAAATACAGGGACAATCGATTCAGACCTTATGTGCCGCGGGCCATATCGACCCCATATCGATCAGAGGAAGACCATGAGCACCAATGCAGAACTCCACCAACGCCGTATCGCTGCCGTGCCGCGCGGCGTCGCCAATTCGCTGGCGATCTACGCTGATCGCGCTACCAACGCCGAGCTGTGGGACGTCGAGGGCCAGCGCTACATCGATTTCGCCAGCGGCATCGCCGTGCTCAATACCGGGCACCGCCACCCGACCGTCGTCAAGGCGGTCGCGGCGCAGCTCGAGCGCCTGATGCATACCTGCT
>JAYTXT010000224.1:0-6818 GCA_043742765.1 Gammaproteobacteria bacterium
CGGTTTCGTTCGCCAAAGATGTAGGGAGCCATCTTCGGGTTCCAGAAGCGGGTCTGGTGTCCAAAATGGACGCCCGCTTCCAGCATCTGTCGCATAGACACGCTGGACATGGTCATACCTCGTTATGGGTTAGGGCCTCCGCGTATCCTTGACGACGATTCCCACCCGAAAGTGGGGACACCCGGCCGCAAGTTACTGATACGCGTGTGGATTGCGTTGCCAAAAAAGGCCGCGCTTTATACCATGATCTTCCCGCCGGAACAACGCTTTAGACAGGCCCACAGATCCCATGCTCCGCTCCACCCGAGTGTCCATCAAGACCGCCGAGGAACAGGCCAAATTACGTATTTCCGGGCGGCTGGCCGCCGACATCCTGGACATGATCGGCGAGCACGTGGTCAGCGGGGTCAGCACCAACGAGCTCGACCGGATCTGCAACGAATTCATCGTCAAATCCCAGCAGTCCATACCGGCCAACGTCGGCTACCGGGGCTTCCCAAAGACGGTCTGTACCTCGCCTAACCACGTGGTTTGCCACGGGATTCCCAACGAGCGGGTGCTCAAGTCTGGGGACATACTCAATATAGATGTGGCCATCATCAAAGAGGGGTACCACGGTGACACCAGCCGCATGTATTACCTCGGCAAGCCCCCCATCCAGGCCCAGCGCCTGACCGATACCTGCCGCGAAGCCATGTGGCACGCGATCGACCTGGTGCGCCCGGGCGCTCACCTCGGCGACATCGGCCATGCCATCCAGCAACACACCGAGGGCGCCGGCTTCTCTGTTGTGCGTGAGTACTGCGGTCACGGCATAGGCCGGGTCTACCACGAAGACCCCCAGGTGCTGCATTACGGCGAAGCCGGCACCGGCATGGAACTGGTCCCGGGCATGGTGTTCACGATCGAGCCGATGATCAACGCCGGCAAACGCCACACCAGGGTGCTCCCGGACGGCTGGACGGTGGTCACCAAGGATCATTCGCTCTCGGCGCAGTGGGAACACATGGTGCTGGTCACGCCGGGCGGCCACGAAGTGCTGACGCTCGGCGCCGCCGAGCGCAGCGCCGCATGATCGCCGACCCTGCAGCGCTCGACGATTCCATTCTCACGCCGACGGCCAGCATCGATTGGCCGCTGCTCGAGCGGGTGCCCGCGCTCCTCGCTGCGGGCGACTGTTCCGCCGACACCTGCCGGCAGCTCCTGGCCCAGAGCCAGCGGGAATTGCAGCAGCGTTTCCGCGACGATGAACCCGTGGAAGCGTTGGTGCGCGCCCGCGCCGCGTTCATCGACCGGTTGCTTGCCCAGCTGTGGCGCGCCCGACTCAATGACGAGCTGGCCGGACAAGCGACGCTCGCGGCAGTAGGCGGCTACGGTCGCCGCGAACTGCACCCCTGCTCTGACGTTGACCTCATGGTGTTGACGCCCGAATCGCTCACCGACGCCGATCGCGAGCCGATCGAGAAACTGGTGGCCTTCCTGTGGGACATCGGTCTCGAGGTCGGCCACAGCGTGCGCACCGTCAGCGAGTGCGCCGAAGAGAGCATCGCCGACGTCGGCGTCATGACCACGCTACTTGAAGCGCGCGCGCTGGCGGGTTCGGCGAGTCTGTTACCGGCGATGCGAACCGCTCTGGCGCCCGATCGCGTCTGGCCGGTGCGCGATTATTTCGCCGCCAAGGTACGCGAACAACAGGAACGCCACCACAAGGCCAACGACACGGCCTACAACCTCGAGCCCAATGTGAAGACCGGTCCGGGTGGCCTGAGGGATATACAAACGATCGCCTGGGTCGCGCGACGCCACTTCGGTTCCGAATCACTCGACGAACTGGCCACGCACGGCTTTCTCACCGCCTCCGAGCTGCGGCGCCTCAAGCAGGCGCAGGCGTTCCTGTGGAAGGTGCGTTTCGGCCTGCACGTGCTCACCGGCCGCCACGAAGACCGGTTGCTGTTCGACCACCAGATCAAGCTCGCCCAAAGCTTCGGCTATGAGGACAGCACCTACACGCTCGCCGTTGAGCAGCTCATGCAGCGCTACTACCGCACTGCCATGGACGTGCAGCTGCTCAACGAACTGCTGCTGCAGCTGTTCCGCGAGGCGATCCTCACCGACGACACGCCGCCGAAACCGCTGACGCCGCAATTCCAGGTGCGCGACGGTTCGCTCGAGGCCGTGAACGAAGACCTGTTCGCGCGCCAACCCTCCGCGCTCCTCGAGCTGTACGTGCTGCTGCAGCAGAACCCGCAGCTGCGCGGCGTGCGCGCCGGCACCATTCGCGCGGTCGGCCGGAACCTGTGGCTGATCGACGAGGAGTTCCGCCAGAACCCGCGCAATCACCGCCTGTTCCTCGAGATCCTGCGCGCCCCGCGCGGCGTCACGCACGAGCTGCGGCGCATGAACAACTACGGCGTGCTCGGCCGCTACATTCCCGCTTTCGGGCGGATCGTCGGCCGCATGCAGTACGACCTGTTCCACGCCTACACGGTCGACGCGCACACGCTGTTCGTGGTCAGCAATGCGCGGCGCCTGGCAATCGCTGAGTTCAACCAGGAGCTGCCGCTGGTCTCGCCCATCATGCAGACTTTGCCAAAACAGGAACTGGTCTACCTGGGTGCGCTTTTCCATGACATCGCCAAGGGACGGGGCGGTGATCATTCCGACCTGGGCGCCGTCGACGCAGAAGCCTTCTGCCTCGAGCAGGGGCTGTCGCGCTACGACGCGCGCCTGGTGGCCTGGCTCGTCAAGAGCCACCTGCTGCTTTCGACGACCGCGCAGAAGATGGATATCGGCGACCCGCTGGTCATCAGTGAATTCGCGCGCAAGGTCGGCGATGAGGCGCACCTCGACTATCTCTACGTGCTGACCTGCGCGGACGTGCGCGGCACCAATCCGAAGCTGTGGAATTCCTGGAAGGCCTCGCTGTTCCACGGTCTTTACGAGAAAACGCGCCGGGCCCTGCGCCGCGGCCTCGAGAGCCCGGTGGACAAGGAAGAACTGGTGCGCGAAAACCAGGCCGGCGCGCGCGCGCTGTTGCAGGCCGCCGGGTTGACGCCGCCTACCATCGAGCGTGTCTGGTCAGGGCTTCCAGAGACCTATTTCCTGCGTTATACGCCCGAAGAAATAGCCCGCCATACGCAGGTGCTCGCCAACCCCGACAGCGGTGGCGAAGCCGCCCGTGTCGCCGTCGAGAACCAGCCAGGCAGCGGCACCACCGCGGTCTTGATCTACGCGCCGCACCACCGCCACAGCTTTGCGCGTGCCACCGCGGTGCTCGACCAGCTCGGACTCAACATTGTTGATGCGCGCATTACACCGGTCGGCAACGGCTACTCGCTCGACACCTATCACGTGCTCGAGGAGGACGGCGCGATGATCGCCGACACCGACCGGCTCAGCGAGATCGAATATTCGCTCTGGGCCTCGCTCAAACGCGCCGTGGAAGCGCCGCTGGCGGTCTCGCGCCGCGCGCCACGCCAGCTGCGTGTGTTCCGCACGCCGACGCAGATCGCGATCAGCGTCGATGAACGCAACGCGCGCTCGGTGCTCGAGCTGGTGGCCGGCGACCGCCCCGGGCTCCTGTGCGATGTGGGCAAGGTGCTGTGGGAAGAGAGTGTCGACCTGCATGCCGCCAAGATCGGCACCATGGGCGAGCGCGCCGAGGACGTGTTCTACATCACCGATGGCGAGCGCCGCCCGCTTGCTGAGGCAGCTGCCGAGCGGCTGCGCACCCGGCTCATGGAGACCCTGAGCCCCGCTCAGACCGGGTAGCAGGCATGCCCAACAGCGGCGGCGCCGCTGACTCAGCCGCGCGCCGACTCCGCCGCCGGGTCTTCCGGGCCCAGGCGCCAGTAAGCGCGGAACTGCTGCATCGCCTCGGCCGACATGTATTTCTGCAGTGTCGCCATCGGCACCCGGCGCAGGTCGAGCACGATCAGGCAGTCGAGCGCGTTGCCGAAATCGGCATCGATGTTGAAGCCGATAGTGCGTGCGCCGAGCTTGAGGTAGTGACGCAGCAGCACGGGCACACCCTTGCCGTCCGGCTCGCGGTCTTCGATGAGCGATCCCAGGGCATCCATGTCGGCATCGAGGCCCGCTTCGCCAAACAGCGACCGCAGCGAATAGCGGGGCTTGAATGGCCGGTGCGGACTGACCAGCGCCCCCAGCAACGGCTCGCTGCGCCAGGCGCGCAGCGCCTCCACCAGCAGGGCGCGCGACAGCGGGTCGTAGCTGTTGCTGACGCTGGCGGCGCCGATCACCCTGGCGTATTCGGGGTGGCGGCCAATGTATTCACTGATGCCCTTCCACAGCAGCAGCAGCGGCGCGTAGGAGCGTTGGTATTCCGAACGCACGAATGAACGGCCCAGCTCAAGCGCCGGACCGAGCAGTGTGAAGAACGGTTCCCGGAACTCGAACAGCGAGGTGAGATACAGGCCGCGGGCGCCGAAGCGCTTGCGGATCACGTCGCTCCGACCCAACCGATAGGCGCCGACGATTTCGCGTTTCTCAGCCTGCCAGATGAACACGTGCAGGTAGTAGTCGTCGAACAGGTCAAGATCCGCCGGGCGCCCGGTGCCTTCGCCCACCGCGCGAAAAGTGTGCTCGCGCAGCCGACCGATTTCCTGCAGTGTCCAGGGAATCTGCGTTGCCGACGCGTAATAGACTTCCAGGGCGTTGGAGGTCGTCAGGCGCTGCGAGCCGGGCAATGCGGCCAGCTCCTCTGTCATGCGCGCCGCGTCAATCGGCGCGGCGAGCGGCACCGGGACCCGCGCCGCCAGCGCCACCGGCACGCTTTCGGGCTGTGCCGCCGCGAGCTGATTCTCCGCTACCGGCTGCGGTGCCCGCGCCAACAACCGCACGGTTGCCCGCAAATGCGCAGCGATTGCTGCCGGCGCGGCGAGTTTGGCAATGCGCCTGGCCCTGATCGGCGCACCGATCCGCACTCGCACAGTAATGCCCGATTTATTGAGCGCCTCGCGCGGCAGCAGCAGGGTACGCATGCGGGCGTGCACGAGTCCCAGCAGCTGGAACAACGCACTGTTGCGCCCCTCGATATACATGGGCACCACCGGGGCGGCGGCCAGCTGGATGAGGCGCGCCGAGGAGCGGGGCCAGGCGGGATCGAAGACCGCGGCGAAACGCCACTGCAGGTGCGCCACTTCTCCGGCAGGAAAGGTGAACAACGCGCCGCCCTCGGCGACGTGGCGCAAGGCTGCGCGTACGCTCTGGGCATTACTGCGCAAATCGCTCCCGAACATGTCAACCGGGAGCACCGCACTTTGCAGGGGCTTGAGCCGCGCCAGCACTCCGTTGGCCAGCAGTTTCAGGTCCGGGCGTCTGGCATGGAGCGCGTTGATGGCAATGAGGCCATCAATACCCCCGAACGGGTGATTGGCGATGATGATCACCCCACCGGTCTGCGGCACCTGCTCCAGCTCGGCGGTTGCAAGCGTGTACTTGACGCCCAGGCGTACCAGGGCCTGGCGCGCAAACTCGCCAGGATCGGCGTCGAAATCCAGACAGCCGGCCACGACTTCAATGCCGGAGATACCCGAAACGCCGCCGATCAGGGCTCGCAGCCAGCGCGGCAACTTCCACGATTCCGGCAACAAACCCAGCGGCGCGGGCAGCGGCCGTCGAACCTCAGACTGTGGGTGTTCTTGCATGGGTGTTCACCAGTGGGCCGTATGCCTAAACGACTGGGGCACAACGTTAAAGTTCAATTGTTACAACCCGTTTGCGTAGCCGTCAATCGATATGCTGCCTGGCGACAAAGATCACAACATTGCCGGCGCCGGCTGCTGCAAAATCCGCCCTGGGCAAGAGGCGATGCTTCGTGTCGCGAACTGTTGCCTTACCCAGGGGTCGATTGACGGTATGGTGAAATCATTGAAGATTAGCGGCCGCTGGGTCGCGCTGGTCGTTGGCTTGCTTGGAACTCAGGCCGCCTGCCCGGGCGCTCCGGCCGGCGCAATACCGGACTTCGCCACGGCGCGAGCTCAGTTCGAAGCGGGCCGAGCCGGATCGGACGCGGCCACCGATCTTGCGCAGCGACTCTTCTCGCGCCTGCTCAGCAGCGATGCCAACAACCCTCTCTACCTCGCCTACTACGGCAGCACCTTCACTCTCCAGGCACGCGACAAGCGCGCTCCATGGACGAAGATCAAACTCGTCAACCAGGGCGTCAGCATCCTGGACCGTGCGCTGACGCTGCTCAATCGACCCCCCGGCAGTAGCGGCGCCGCAACGGTGGTCCTGGAAACACGCTTGGTGGCGATGGCGACTTTCATCGCTCTGCCCGAGACTTTCTTTCACCGCCTGGCGGCCGCCAAGCGTGAATTTCAGCTGGCCGTGAGCAGTCCGGGCTATTCGTCGGCGCCCGTCGACCTCCGGGGCCACCTGCAGTACGAGGGTGCGCTGATCGCCCGACAGGAAGGCGATGCCGCAGGTGAACGTGCCGCACTCCAGCACGTGCTGACGCTGGCTCCGCCCAGTATCAACATGACGGAAGTGCGCACCCGGCTCGACGAACTGCGCTAGGCCGCGGGCCGCCCGAGCGCGGCTGGACTTGCGAGCGTATCCCCGGCACGATGCGCCGTCGCCGACTATCACTGGATTGCCGTGAACCCGCAGCAGCTGCGCCCGATCATCGAGGCCGCGTTCGAGAATCGCCAGGCACTCACGCCCGCCAGCGCCGCTACCGCACTCACCACCGCCATCGAGGAGACGATCGGACTCCTGGACCGTGGCGAACTGCGGGTCGCCGAACCCGTGGACGGCAAATGGCAGGTCAACGAATGGCTCAAGAAGGCCGTGCT
>JAYTXT010000225.1:0-11323 GCA_043742765.1 Gammaproteobacteria bacterium
CGCCCCCATGCTCAACGAGGCCGGCCGACTCATGGGTGACCTGTCGATTGCCTGTCTCGCCGAAGATCGCTTTCTGATCATCGGTTCGGGCTTCGCCGAGGAATTCCACCTGCGCTGGTTCTGGGCGTCTGCACCGCCCGCAGATGTCTTCGTGCGCTCGGCCGCGTCCACGCTCAACGGCGTGTCGATCGCTGGGCCGCGGTCACGCGAGCTGCTGCAGCGGCTGGTGCGTGTTGAGGTATCCGCCCCGGCGTTCAGGCTGTTTGACGTCAGGGAAACGGCCGTGGGCTCGGCGCCAGCGGTCCTGACGCGTGCCGGGTTCACCGGCGAACTGGGCTACGAAATCTGGACGACGCCTGATTACTTCGCCACGCTCTACGATGAGCTGTGTGAGGCCGGCCGCGACCTCGGGCTCGCGCATTTCGGTGGTCGCGCGCTGTCATCGCTCCGACTGGAGAAGGGCTACGGTTCCTTCAACAAGGATTTTCGGCCCGACTACACGCCCGGCGAGACGGGCCTGGATCGATTCGTTGATTTCAGCAAACCCGCGTTTTCTGGCCGCACTGCGGCCCTCGCCGAGCGCGAGTCCGGCCCCAAACGGCGTTTCGTGATCATGGAGATCAAGGACGCGGATGCCGAAGTGGTGGGCTATGAATCGATCATCAGGGATGGTGCGGCAGTGGGCTATGTGACCTCGGGCGCCTATGGATACTGCGTGGACAAGAGTCTCGCAGCCGGCTACGTGCCCGCCGCATTAGCGCGTGATGGCGAGGGCTTCGAGATCGACATACTGGGCGTGACCCGCAGCGCCACGGTCAGGCTCGAGGCCTGCTACGACCCGCAGGGCCTGCGTTTGCGCAGCTAACTGCCTGTACCTATATATAGAGTAGATTACGTTAAGTATAACGTCTATCTCTATGTTTATTAAAGTAGTTGTTGCGAGACCGGGACCCGCTGATCCCGGTCCGCCGGAGCCGCAGCGACTACCTTCGGTAGCGCACTAGCGCGTCGCCCAGGGCCTCGCGCAGCGGTCCGAGCCAGGGCTCGTAGCTGCGCCACAGGTACTGGCCCTCGCGGTAAATCGGCTGGCGGACCTGTTCAGAACTGGCCGTGCGCACGCTGCGTTCGGTCTTGTGGAATTCGACACAGGCGGTTTCGAACGGCAGCTCACAGTAATCGAGGATCCGCCGCACACTGCCCTCCAGATCGTCGATCACGTCCTCGTGGTGCACCCGCAGCACGCGTCCCGGCAGCGCCGCATCCCAGTGCTCCATAAGTTCCAGGTAGGTGCGGTAGTAGCGCGCGATGTCGTCGACGCTGTAGACGAACTCCTGGCCGCGGGCGAACAGCTGCTTGAGGTTGCCGAAGCAGCAGGCCATCGGCTCGCGGCGCGCGTCGATGATCTTGGCGTTCGGCAGCATCAGGTGGATCAGCCCGAGGTGCCGGAAATTGTTCGGCATCTTGTCGATGAAGTACGGCGGCGTGGTGCGATAGACCCGCGTGTCGGCGCAGTACTTCTCACCCATGCGCAGGAATTCATCCGGCGGCACGCTGGCGAGAATGGCGGGATAACGCGGGTTGTTCAAATCCGGATCGCGCCCCTGCAGTTCGAGCGCGGCGCGTGGCACGTCGGACAGCTCCTGGGTGCCCTCGACCTGCGAGTGCGAGGCGAGGATCTGCTCGAGCAGCGTCGAGCCTGCGCGCGGTAGCCCGAGGATGAAGATGGGGTCCGGCGCGGTGGCGCCCCAACCCTGGCGCTGCGCAAAAAACTCCCGAGTACAGACGCGCATCTGGTTGCGCGTGTTCATCTCGAGTAGTTCCGGGCGGTAGCGGCTCGCGGCGCGCTTCATCGCATTGCCGCGTTCGTAGTAATGCCAGCTCGTGGCGTAGTCGTGCCGGTCTTCGAACGCCTTACCGAGCGCGAAGCAGATGTGGTAGCGGTCGGCCGTCGCGAGCGAAGTGTCGCTCTCTGCGCGCTTGAGCTGCTCGATCTCCTGGTCCGAAAACCTGTAGGTCTTGAGGTTCGCGAGGCTCCAGTAGGCGTCGCCAAAGTTGGCTCTGGCGGCGATCGCCCGGTAGTAGGTCTCGATCGCCTCGTCGCGGCGACCAAGGGTCTTGAGTGAATGGGCGATAAACAAGTGCAGGTCGGCTGCGGCAGGTGAGCCGGGAGGAGTGCTCTCCAGCACCGCGGCGAATCCGCGGATTCCACCCTCTTGGTCGCCCAGTCCCACCGTCGCGGTCGCGCGCAGGGTGCGGTAGTCGACATTGCCGGGGTCCAGTGCGAGGAGCTTGTCGAGTTCCGCGATCGCTTGCACCTGCTTGTGCCGGTCCAGAAGCACGCATGCGTAGTCGCGGCGCGCCTCGATGTAGTCGGGTGCCATCTGCACCGCCGCCGCCAGCAGGACCTCCGCGTCGTCGAGCACCTCGCGCGCAACTCCGATACGCGCCAGAAGGCGCATGGCCTCGACCTGGTCGCCGTGGGCGAGCAGGAACGCGCGGATGAGCTTCTCAGCGGCGGTGAGGTCTCCCTCGCAGAACAGGCCCGTCGCGGTGATGACCTCCGCGGGCATCGTCTTGAGCTTTTGCGAGTGTGCGGCAGCAATCTGGCGGCGTTGCTCGTTGCCGACCAGCCGGTACAGGCCCTCGAGCATGCCCCAGGTCGCCGGAAGCGCTGGATTGATGTGGACGGCCCGTTCGTAGGCCTGGATCGCGCGAGGCGCATCCTTCCCCGCCACGAAACAGTGGCCGCGTTCCTGATAGACGAGGCTGGAGCCCGGATGATGCTGCTCCATCGCCTCAAGCGTGGCGAGGGCCTCGGCGATCTGGCGCGACTGGCGCTGCGCGAGGGCGAGCAGGTAGAGCGCGTCACGATTCTCGGGAACCGTCTCTCGCAGCGCTGTGGCTGCCGTGACCGCCTCGGCAAAACGATGCTCTTTGAGCAAAGCGCGGATGCGGCTCACTTCCTGTTCTATCGGGGAGAGTTCCCGCACCGCACCCGTCATTGCGACCCCAAAATGAAGAAGGCGGGCATTTCTGCCCGCCTCCTAAGTGTACCGCAACCGGCCCAGTCAGAACTTGAAGCCAATCTTCAGGCCCAGGACCCGCGGACGCAGCGGCACCTCTGCCTTGATGAACTGGCCGGAGGACGTAAACGTGCTCGCATTGCTGTTGTTCAGGTTCTGACCGTAGATCATGACATCCCAGTTGTCCTTCGCGACACCCACCGACGCATCGAAGGTGTTGTAGCCAGGCTGTTTGTAGCGCAACCAGGTCGTATACGGGACCGCGATGCCTTCGCCCGACGGGAAGCTCGAGGGCTGGTTGTTCATGTCATCGACGTGATTGACGCCGCCCATCACGAATGCCTTGTAGTCATTGGCCACCCAGTCGTAGCGCAGTCGCAGGTCGTACTGCATCTTCGGCGAGAAGGCCGGCGTCGAACCAATCGCACCAAGCGGGTTGAGCAGCGCAGAGTTGGTCGGACCGGAGCGTACCTGGGTGATGCAAGCGCCAGCCGGCGTCGGGTTGCCCGGTGTGAGCGGGGTCACGCCCGCCGAGTGGATGCACGGCGACGTGGTTTGTTTCGCGTCGTTGTTTGACAGCGACGCCATGACCGTGAGGCCATCGGTGACCCTTGCGGTCAGTTGCAGCTCAAAGCCCTTGACGCGGTAGGTCGGCCCGTTTGTGCCGAAGGTCGTGTTGCCGTATGCCTGCGGGTTGTAGATCAGCGTCTGGACGTCCTTCCAGTCCATCTGGTAGTACGAGCCGTTGATCTGCAGGCGGTGGTTCAGGAGCTCGGACTTGAAGCCGACCTCGGTGTTGACCAGCGAGTCCGGTTCGTAGCTCAACGGCTTCAGGAACTGCCTCTTTTGCGCAGCGCCGGGGACGGTACTCGAGGCGACTCCATTGGCCAGTGGCACGCCGTTCGCGTCAACCCAGATCCTCGTCACGCCACTCTGAATCCGGTTGAACGCGCCCGGGCGATAGCCCTCCGAGTAAGTTAAGTACACCATCGTGTCAGGCGTGATGTGCCAGCTGATGTTCGCGCGGCTCTTGAAGCCGGTGAAGGTTGCGTGGTGGTCGGAGTAGTTGATTGGCTGCGCGATGCATAGGCCGTTCGCGATGTTGACGCACGAGCTGACGGTGTGGTACTGCGAGCCGACTTCCTGCTCGACGTAACGGAAGGAGCGCCCGCCGGCGGTGATGGACAGCACCTTCGGAATGAGGTCGTAGTCCCAGGAGGTGAAGAACGCCGTCTGTTTGTAGCCGCGTTGCAGGTCCTCGCCGAAATTTACCGAGTCGTTGCGAGTCGCCGGATTGATTGCGGCCTGCACGGGCGTGACGTTGCTCAGGCAGGGCGGGCCACCCAGGATCGCGGCTGCGAGGTTTGCTTGCGTGCACGACGGGATGGTCTTCTGGTTGAAGTCCATCGAGTCCTTGATCTGGAAGTCTTCCCAGTAGGCACCGACGAGGCCGCGCAGGCGCCGGTTGTCCGGCGTCGAGAGGCGAAACTCGTGGCTCAGGTGCGTGTTCTCGATCGTGTCGTGCCAACCCATGACCGGCGAGTAACAGATCGCGGGGCCGGCGCCACCGAAATTCGAACCGCCGCCGCCGGTGCAGGAGTAGTAGAACCCGCCCCCTGAGCGGGCGTAGTTCGAGTAGTCCATGGTCTGGTCGACGTTGCGGCTGCGGTACGCACCCGTGTAGATGGCACTCAGATCGCCGAGCTTGCCGTTGACAGTCCACGCGGTGGAAGTGGCCTTGTCCCGGTTCGACGCGGCCAGAAACGAGTTCATTTCAAGCGGCTTCAGCGGCTGGAAGTCGATGCCGAGCGGGAACTGCGAGGACATGCCTTCCGCGTCCATGTTCTGGTAGCTCTGCTGGACGAGCACGTTCCAGTCGGCGTTGATGTCGTACAGCGCCGAGAGGCGCATGCCCGTATAGGTAACCGGGTTCTGTGCTTTTTTGGCGATCGGGTAATTGTTGTAGACCGCTAGGTTGGCCGGATACGACGAGCTGTAGGTGCCCGGCCCGGTGTCGACATTCGGGTTGCGGGTGAAGGTCGACGGGACATTGTCGATGTAGCCGCCGCGGCGATCATTGTAGAACACGCCACGCACGGCCAGCTTGTCCGTGATGAGTGGCAGGTTGAGTGTCGCGGTCAGGCTCGAGTTCGGGTCGCCATGAGCGGTGACGCCGTAGCCGCCTTCAGCGCGACCTTCCGTGACGTTGAGCTTCGGCTTGTTGGTGATGTAACGAACCACACCGGCCTCGGCGCCACCGCCGAACAGGGTACCCTGCGGGCCTTCGAGGATTTCGATGCGCTCCATGTCGGCCATGTAGACGTCGAGGTTGCGTCCCGGGAAGGTCAGCGACTGCTCGTCCAGGTAGGTCGCAACGTTCGGGAACGGATTGATCGACGCGGCGGACTGGCCGCCGGCGAAGCCGGCCGAGAGGCCGCGCATGTAGATGTTGCCCTGGCCCGGACCATTCGTGCTGAAGGTCACGTTCGGCAGCATCTTGATGACGTCGTCGAACGTCGAGATGCTGAGCTTCCTGAGCTGCTCGCCACCGATGGCCTGGATCGTGATGGGCACGTCCTGGATGTTTTCCGAACGACGTTGTGCCGTTACCACAATTTCTTCCAATCCACTGGACGGCGCGGCAGCGGCATCGGCCGCCATGACCCTCGGGGTCAAACCGGCAATCGCCGCGGTGGTTCCCAATACTGCCCAGATAGCGCGCTGGATCGATTGATTCGAGTTCAAGATAGTCTCCCCAACTTGCATGAAGCCGGTTTGGTGTTGTGTGGCACACCGCAGTGCTGCGGCGGCTGTCCCCAACCGGACTGTACCCTTCCAGCGACATAGAATCTACGGTTCTGTGACCTGAAAATCTATGTTTCTTAAAATATTCATAGAGCGACAGGGGCCGCCGACGCCGAGTCCTTCTGGCCAGCTCGGCATATACTGCCGCGCTAACGAAAAGACTGGTTCGGAGGGGCAACGTGGCGCATCGACTCAACATTGAAAGTCGCTCGATCGACTATGTGCCTCACGCTGAGCGGCACGGCAAGGTTCGCGATCTGTGGCCGGTGTGGTTCTCCGGCGAAGCCAACCTGGCGACGCTTGCGGTCGGCGTGATCGGCGTGGCCCTGGGCGAGTCGATGTTGTGGACGACCATCGCGGTGGTGGGCGGCTGCGCGTTCGGCACCTTCTTCATGGCCTTTCATTCCACCCAGGGCCCGCAGCTGGGGCTCCCGCAACTCATCCAGTCGCGCCCGCAGTTCGGCTACCTCGGCGCGCTCCTGGTCTGGGTCGTGGCACTGATCGCCTACATTGGCTACAACGCCTTCAACTGCGTGCTCGCGGCCCAGGCAACCCGCCAGCTGCTCGGCCCAGAGCGGATAGCCGACCACGCCATCATTTTCTGGTTTTTGGTTACCGCGCTGGCCATGGCGGCCGTCGGCTATGACTGGATTCATCGCCTGCAACGGCTGTTCGCTTACTCAATGCTGGTGCTGCTCAGTGTTTTTACCCTGAGTGCCCTGTGGCTGATCCCCATGCCGGCCGTGCTGATGCAACTGGGCGAGTTCAAGAGGGTCCCGTTCCTGGTGCAATTCTTCGCGGCGGCGGCCTACCAGCTGAGCTGGTCGATCTACGTCAGCGATTATTCACGCTACCTGCCCGCCAGTGTCGGCGTGGCGGCCTCGTTCTGGTGGACCTACCTGGGGGCATTCATTGGTGGCGTGTGGCTGATGCTGATCGGAACCCTGGTCGCTGCCATCAGTCCGCATCCTGACGTCGCAGCTGCAGTGCAGGCGGCAGCCGACCTGGTGATGCCCGGGTTTGGCACGGTGCTGCTGGCCAGCGGCATCCTGGGTCTGGTGTCGATTACCGCACTGAACTTCTATGGTGCCTCGTTGACGCTTCTGAGCGTTGCCGACTGCGTCAAGCCGCAACACTCCGGTATCAAGGGCAGAGTCATTGCGCTGCTGATTGCCTTTGCCGTGTCACTCGGATTGGCGCTGGCATCCTCCCGGGAATTTGCCAATCGCTTCGAAGATCTCCTCTCCGTGTTGCTGTACCTGTTCACGCCGTGGACGGCCATCAACCTGGTCGATTTTTATTGGGTGCGCAAGTGTCGCTACTCGGTGCGGGAAATCTTCAACCCGCGTGGCATCTACGGACGCTGGAGCTGGCGTGGCCTGCTGGCCTACGCCGTGGGCTTCGCCGCCATGATTCCGTTCTTCAGCACGGCGCACTACAAGGGCCCGATCGCCGTGGCGCTGGGCGGCGCCGACCTCGCCATGCTGGTCGGCCTGCCGGTTTCCTCGATCATCTACCTGCTGGCCTGCCGCTCGCTTGACATGAAGAAGGAATGGGCGGCGGCCGAGCTGGCTGACCGCGGCCTTGATCCCGGCGCAGCCTAGCGGTAAGTCGTCCAGATGGTTTTCAAGTCGGTGTATTTCTCGATCGCGTGCGGGGAGCGGTCGCGCCCAAATCCGGACTGCTTGAAGCCGCCAAAGGGCGTGGTCATCGCCGACTTGAAGTAGGTATTGACCCAGACCGTTCCGGCGCGCAGCGAGTTCGACAGCCGGTGCGCGGCGTCCATGTCGCGGGTCCACACCGCGGCGGCGAGCCCGAAGATGGAATCATTGGCGATGCGCAGCGCCTCCGCCTCGTCTTTCACGGCGGTGACCGCCAGCACGGGGCCGAAGATCTCCTCGCGCGCCACGCGCGCCGTGGGTTGCACCTGGTCGAGAATCGTCGCCTCCATGTATATGCCGCCGCTCTCCTGCATGGTTCGGTGCCCGCCCAACACTACTTCTGCGCCCTCGGCGATGCCGCTGTCGACAAAGCCCAAGACGCGGTGCATGTGGCCTTCGTCGATCAGCGCGCCCATCTTTGTGCCCGGATCGAACGGGTGGCCGAGCGTGATGGTCGCCGCGACGCGCTTGACCTCGGCGAGCAACTCGCTCTTGATGCCCGCGTCGCAGATCAGGCGCGAGCCGGCATTGCAGGACTCGCCCTGGTTGTAGAAGATCGCCCAGGCGATGTCGGTCGCGGCCAGCCCCAGGTCGGCGTCGCGCAGCACGATCTGCGGGCTCTTGCCGCCGAGCTCCAGCGCCACGCGTTTGAGGTTCGACTCGCCGGCGTAGCGCATCATCAGTCCGCCGACCTGCGTCGAACCGGTAAAGGTGATCATGTCGACGTCGGGGTGCAGCGCCAGGGGTTTGCCGGCTTCTTCGCCGAACCCGGGCACGACGTTGAGCACGCCCGGTGGAATGCCGGCTTCGAGCGCGAGCTCACCCAGGCGAATGGCGCCGTAGGGTGATTGCTCCGCCGGCTTCAGCACCACCGAGTTGCCGGCCAGCAGGGCGGGGCCGAGCTTCCAGGCGGCGATGACCAAGGGATAGTTCCAGGGCACGATGGCTGCGATCACGCCGAGCGGCTCACGGCGGATCAGGGCCAGGTCGTTCGGTCCGGTGGGCGCAATTTCGTCGTAGAGCTTGTCAGCAAATTCCGCGTAGTAGGCGATGCAAGTTGCCGCCGCAGGCACGTCGGAACTGAGCGAATCCCGGATCGGCTTGCCCACGTCCAGGGTTTCGAGCAGCGCCAGGCGTTCAAGGTCGCCGCGGATCAGTTCCGCGAAGCGCAGCAGCACGCGCTTGCGTTGCTGCGGTTCGATGTGCCGCCAGACACCGCTTTCAAAAGTGGCGCGTGCCGCCGCCACGGCGGCGTCGACATCGGCGGCTTCACAGCGGGCCACCGGGCCGATGATCCGCCCGTCAATCGGGCTCATCGCGTCGAAGGTCCGTCCGCTCAGCGCCGCGCGCGGTTGCCCATTGATGATCGCCCGGCCTTCCGGTCGGAGTGAGCGGGACAGGGTTTCCCACGCGGCGCGCGGGCGGGTTGCGAGTTCAGAGGTCATGGCGGCGCAGGGCTCCAGCGGGTTTGAGCCCCCGGGGGGCCGGAAATGGCATGCCTGTATCTAAAAATGTCATGGAATCATTGTCCTGCCGGGTTATTTCTTAGCCTGACCGCGCACGTTACTATGAGCCACCATGAGCAAACCCGCCATAGGCCGCCGCTGGCTGCCTCTCAACGCCCTGCGCGCCTTCGAAGGCGTAGCCAAGCACGGCAGTTTCACGGTGGCGGCGAACACGCTGCTCATCTCCCAGAGCGCGCTGTCGCGACACGTCATCGCCCTCGAGACGCTGATCGGCGCACAACTGTTCGAGCGCCGCCCGCATGCCCTGGTGCTCACGCAGGCGGGTCAGCACCTGTTGCCTGCGGTGATCAAGTCCTTCGACCGCCTGGAATACGCGCTCGATGATATCCGCAACGAGGGCACGCCTACGCAGCGCACGCTGCGCGTGCAGATGCCGCCCAGTTTCGCCGTGCAGCTGGCGGTGCCGATCCTGCGCGATTTCCGGCGCGCCAGCTCGGAGGTCGAGATCGACCTGGTGAGCCCTTATGGCGTGGGCCCGCCGCTGGGTGACGTCGACGTGGCGGTGATCTACTCGAAGCCCACCGTCACCCACATGATTGCGGACCTGCTGTGGCCCGTGCGCCTGAGCCTGCTGTGTCACCCGAGCCTGGCCGCGAAGCACACGGGCAAGGATCTGCCGATGTTTCTGGCTGACAATGAACTCATTCACGTGCGCCTGGCCGAGCTGCCGCGCCATCACCTCTGGGCGCAGTTCCTGCGGCAGTCCGGCATCAGTTCGGTGAATTTTGAACGCGGGCTGGTGTTCGATACCGCGACGCTGGCCGTGCAGTACGCACTGAGCGGCGAGGGCGTGGCACTGGTCGACGAGAAACTCTTCGGCGAAGAGATCCAGAGCGGCCTGCTCGTCAAGCCCTTTGAAGGGACGCTCGATGATGGCTATGGCTACTATTTGATCACGCACCCCGAGGCCCTGAGCGACACAGCGGTAGCGCTGTTCCGCTCCTGGTTGATCGAACGCTTTGGCAAGACCGCGCCCCCGACGGAAGCCGGCATCAGGCTGGCAGTTTCGAATGAATGAGCGCGACGAGCGCGCGGCCCGGCGTGGCCGCCGGCGTCCTGGCGCACCCGAACCGGCCCCGGCGGCGCCCGAGCGGTCGCTGAGCTACCGGCACCTGCAAAATCCCTTCGAGCCGCTGCGGGTCTTCTCCGACGACCAGGTCGCCTCGCTCCATGAGGCTGCGCTTGGCCTGCTCGAGAACATGGGCATGAAAGTGCTGTCGGCCGATGCCCGCGTTCGTTATGCCGCGGGTGGGGCGCAGGTCGATGAATCGACCATGATGGTGCGGCTGGACCGCGGGCTCGTGGCCCAATCGCTCGCCAGCGCGCCGCGCTCTTTCGGGTTGCACGCGCTTGATCCGGGCCGCAATGTTTCGCTCGCAGGGCGCAACGTCGTGTTTGCACCGACTTCGGGGCCGCCCAACATCATGGACATTGAGCGCGGTCGGCGCGCCGGCACGCTTGAGGACTTCAGCAACCTGATGAAGCTGTGCCAGAGCTTCGAGGCGATCCACGTGCTCGGCGGCGCGGTCGAGCCGCAAGACATCCCGGTGCACATCCGCCACCTGGAAGTGATGCGCGCGCAGCTCATGCTGACCGACAAGGTACCGTTCATTTTCTCCCGCAGCCGCCAGCAGATCGCCGACAATTTTTCGTTGCTGCGTATCGCGCACGGCCTGAGCGAAGAACAGTTTTCGCAACGGCCCTACACGTACACGGTCATCAACACCAACTCGCCGCTGCAACTGGATATTCCGATGTCGGAAGGCATCATCGATTTCGCGGCTGCCGGGCAACCGACGATCATCACGCCCTTCACGCTGGCCGGAGCGATGGCGCCGGTGACGATCGCCGGGGCGCTGACGCTGGCCCATGCCGAGGCGCTCGCCGGACTCGCGCTGGCGCAGATCACCCGCGCCGGAGCGCCAGTCGTCTATGGCAGCTTTACTTCCAATGTCGACATGAAATCAGGGTCGCCCGCTTTTGGCACGCCCGAATACGTCAAGGCGGCTTTTGGCGCCGGGCAACTGGCACGGTACCTGGGCCTGCCGTGGCGTTCATCAAACGCGACGGCCGCCAACGTGCCGGATGCACAGGCGGCCTACGAAGCGCAGATGAGCCTGTGGGGCGCACTGCTGGGCGGCTGCAATTTCATCCTGCACGCGGCGGGCTGGATGGAAAGCGGGCTGTCGACTTCGTACGAAAAATTCATCCTCGATGTCGAAATGCTGCAGATGTTTGCTGAAGTCTTCCAGCCAGTCGGCGCCACGAGCGCAGACCTGGGCGTCGAGGCGGTCGGCGAAGTCGGACC
>JAYTXT010000226.1:0-23028 GCA_043742765.1 Gammaproteobacteria bacterium
TCGGTCGTGGCGCCGATGAACACCAGCGTGCCGTCCTCGACGTGCGGCAGGAAACTGTCCTGCTGCGTCTTGTTGAAGCGATGCACTTCGTCCAGAAACAGCACAGTGGGATTGCCGGCCGCGGCTACCTGGCGCGCGTGCGCCACGGCCTCGCGGATATCCTTGATGCCGGCCTGCACGGCCGAGAGCGGGATGAACTCGGCCCCCGACGCGGCGGCCATCAGCCGCGCGAGCGTGGTCTTGCCGGTGCCCGGCGGCCCCCACAGGATCAGCGAATGCAGCGCCCGCGCCGCGATGGCTGCATACAGCGGCTTGCCAGGTGCCAGCAGCTGCGGCTGGCCGACAAACTCGTCCAGCACGCGCGGCCGCATGCGGTCGGCCAGCGGCCGCCAGGTTTTCAACGTCGCTTCGGCCACTGCTCGAGCCAGCTCGCCCAATGCCGCAAGCCCGCCATACACAGCGACAGGCCGAAGGCCGTGCCGAGCGCGTCGGCGTAGAAATCGCGCCAGTCCGCCTCGCGTCCGAGCCCCATGAGCCCTTGCACGATCTCGATGCCACCGCCGAGCGCCAGCAGCGCCAGGCCCAGCTGCAGGTAGCGGCGTGGCGGGAGGAGCCCGCCAAACCACAGCGCCAGGCTGCAATACGCGATCAGGTGCTCCAGCTTGTCGCTGACGCGCAGGTGCGGCAGATCGCGCGCCGGCACCAGGCTGGTGACAATTACGACGAAGGTCAGGATCACGCCGAACAGGTACCAGGCGCGGGAATAGCGTAAGTCGTTCATGGGTGAATCATGGCGGAGTCTGCGGCGTGCCGATGACATCGACGCCCGCGGGCGGCGTAAACCGCAGCTCGGCGTCGGCAATACGCGCGCCGCGCGCGCTGTCGGTGAAGCTCAGGGTATCGGTCTGGTTCAGGCGGTCGTGGATCACCAGGCGCACGAGCTGCGTGCCGCGAAAGCCGAGCTCGGCGCTGGTGAATTCGGCGGCGGCGCTGCGCGGCGTCACCTGCACCCAGCTGAGCGAATCGTGCCCCGCGACATCGACCACGATGAACGCGGCGCGCAACTGCGCGGCACTGCCCGAGAGCAGCATCACCGGCGTGGCGGTGAGCGCGGCGGCAGCCGGTTTCACCGTCGCCTGCTGCAACTCACGGTCGTAGAACCACAGGTTGGCGCCGTCCGCCACCAGCAACTGGGCGCCACCACCAAGTGGCGTGTATTCCCAGCGAAAACGGCCCGGGCGGCGCACCAGCAGCGTGCCCTGCCCGGTCTCGAGCTGCTTGCCCGTGGCATCGATCACGACCTGCGAGAACTGCGTACGCAGACTCGCCAGGCCGTCGAGGAATCGGTCCAGCGCGGTGCCGTTGGACGTCACCGCGAGCGCCGTCGGCGCCACCAGGATCGCGAGGCACGCCGTCCACATCAACCGCAGTGGTGCGCGTGACACGCTCAGCTCCCCGGTGGGGGTGGCGCCAGCACTTCGCGCGCGCCGTTTGACTGCAGCGGCCCGACCAGGCCCGCGCTCTCCATCGCTTCGATCAGGCGCGCGGCGCGGTTGTAGCCAATCTTGAGGCGCCGCTGCACGTAGGAGATCGAGGGCTTGCGCTCCCGCACCACGATGTTGACCGCTTCGTCGTAGAGCGGATCCTGCTCGGCGTCATCATTTGAACCGCCAGCCTCGTCCTCCTCGCCCGAGATGCCGACCAGCGGCTGCGACGGACCCACGAGCACGGCTTCGATGTAAGTGGGTTTCGCCGTTTTCCTGAGCGCATCGACCACGCGATGCACTTCCGCATCGCTGACGAACGCGCCGTGCACGCGCGTCGGGATCGCGGTGCCGGGCGGCAGGTACAGCATGTCACCGTGCCCGAGGAGCGACTCCGCCCCCATCTGGTCAAGGATGGTGCGCGAGTCGACGCGCGCCGAGACCTGGAAGGCGATGCGTGTGGGGATATTGGCCTTGATCAGGCCCGTGATCACATCGACCGAGGGCCGCTGCGTCGCCAGGATCAAATGTATGCCCGAGGCGCGCGCCTTTTGCGCCAGCCGCGCGATGAGTTCCTCGACCTTCTTGCCGACGATCATCATCAGGTCGGCCAGCTCGTCGATGATCACGACCACAAATGGGAGCGGGCCCAGATCCGGGATCTGCCGCTGGTCGATGGAAGGGTCGTTGGCGGCGCGCATCGTGAGGATCGGATCGCGGATCGGCTTGCCCGCCGCGATCGCATCCTTGACGTGGCGGTTGTAGCCGGAAATGTTGCGCACGCCCAGCGCGGACATGAGCTGGTAGCGCCGCTCCATCTCGGCCACGCACCAGCGCAGCGCGTTAGCTGCCTGCTTCATGTCGGTGACGACCGGAGCGAGCAGGTGCGGGATGCCTTCGTACACCGAGAGTTCCAGCATCTTCGGGTCGATCATGATCAGCCGCACGTGCTCGGCCGTGCTCTTGTAGAGCAGCGAGAGCACCATGGCGTTGATCGCCACCGACTTGCCCGAGCCCGTGGTGCCGGCGATTAGCAAGTGCGGCATGCGCGCGAGATCGGCGACCATGGGCGCACCGCCGATGTCCTTGCCGAGCGCGAGCGCGAGCGGCGAGGCGACTTCGTCGTAGGCCCTGCTCTTGATGATCTCGCCGAGCGTCACAACTTCGCGCTTCTCATTCGGGATCTCGAGCCCCATCACTGATTTGCCCGGGATCACCTCCACCACACGCACGCTGGTGGTCGAAAGCGCGCGCGCCAGGTCCTTAGCGAGCCCGCTGATCTGACTGGCCTTGACGCCGGGCGCCGGGCGCATCTCGAAGCGCGTGATGACTGGACCGGGGTGCACCGCTACGACCTCGACGTCGACGCCGAAATCCTTGAGCTTGAGTTCGACCAGGCGCGACATGGCCTCGAGTGCTTCGGGCGAATAGGACGCCTCGCGCAAACCCGGATCATCGAGCAGGCCCAGCGCCGGCAGCTCGCCCGCTTGCGGCGGATCGAACAGCGGCACCTGACGCTCCTTCTCGGCGCGCTCGCTCTTGGGCGCGGCCGGCGCCGGCGCCTCGATGCGCGGTGGTGGCCGGGCGCGGATCTTTCTGGTTTCAGCCTCCCCCGCTTCCATCCGCGCCTGCTTACGCTCGCGGCCGTCGCTCATCTCACGCGTCACCTGCCGACGCTCGCGGACCAGGCGGATGGCGCGCCAGACCGCGGCGCCCAGGCCATCGATTACCCGCAGCCAGGAAATGCCCAAGGCAACCGCCGCGCTCGCCGCCCAGGCGGCGAGCAGCATCAGGGTTGCGCCCAGCAGATTGAGCCCGGAAGACAGGCCACTGCCGATCGCCATGCCGACCACGCCGCCGGCGCTCTGGCGCAGCACGCCGGGGTTCCAGTGGAGCGCCGTGAGCGCACAACTGCAGATCAGGAGCACCGCGAAGGCAAGCGCGCGCACCACGAGGTTGGCCCGCGAGGCGGACTCGGCTGCGGCTCGACCGCGGACCAGGGGTACCGCCGTCACGCCCAGGGCGAGCGGCAGCAGGTAGGCGGGCCGGCCGAACAGGAAATACAGCAGATCGGCCAGGTAGGCACCGCTGCTGCCGATGCGGTTATGGATGATGTCCCCAAGCCCGGTGGAGGAGAAACCCGGATCGCGCGGGTCGAAGCTCAGCAGCGCCACGACCACCACCAGCGCCACGACGCCGAGGCTGATCGCCGCTGCCTCGCGCAGGCCGTGGGCGACCGCGGCTGAAAAGCGCGGCGGCGACTTGGGCGAGGCCGGGAAATTGGTCAATGGGTCACCTTAAACATCAATTTATAACTTGGCCGCGCGCGCCGCGTTACATACCATCGCTGCCGCGGCCACCGGTATGGGCCGCCGCAAGTCATCGGGAAATTGTACATGAGCGAGCTAACCCACCGTCGTCTGATCATCCTGGGCTCTGGTCCGGCCGGCTACAGCGCCGCGGTTTACGCCGCGCGTGCCAACCGCAAGCCCCTGCTCATTACCGGTACCGAGCAGGGCGGGCAGCTTATGATCACGACCGACGTGGACAACTGGCCCGGCGACGTCGAAGGCCTGCAGGGTCCGGACCTGATGGCGCGCATGCGCCGCCACGCCGAGCGCTTCGCCACCGAGATCATCGCCGACCAGATACACACGGTGCGTCTCGGGCAGCGGCCGCTCGAGTTGGTGGGCGACAAGGGTACCTACACCTGCGACGCGCTGATCATCGCGACCGGCGCCTCGGCGCAGTACCTCGGGCTCCCTTCGGAGGAGACCTATCGCGGAAGGGGCGTTTCGGCCTGTGCCACCTGCGACGGTTTCTTCTTCCGCGGCCAGCGCGTGGCGGTGATCGGCGGCGGCAACACGGCCGTGGAAGAAGCGCTCTACCTCACCAATATCGCCGCCCATGTCACGCTGGTGCACCGGCGCGATCGCCTGCGGGCCGAAAAGATTCTCCAGGACCGGCTGTTCGAGCGGGAAAAGTCCGGCAAGGCCACAATCATGTGGAATCACACGGTCGAGGAAATCCTGGGCGACGCGCGGGGCGCGAACGGCGTGCGTGTGAAGGCCGCCGGCGGCGCCAGCCGTGACCTCGCGGTCGCGGGCGTATTCATCGCCATCGGCCACCAGCCCAATACCTCGATATTCGCGGGTCAGCTCGACATGAAGGGCGGCTACCTGCAGGTGCGCGGCGGCCTCGCAGGGGACGCCACCGGCACCAGCGTGCCCGGCGTGTTCGCCGCCGGCGATGTCGCCGACCATGTGTACCGGCAGGCCATCACTTCGGCCGGGTCGGGTTGCATGGCGGCGCTCGACGCCGACCGCTACCTGGAGCAGCTCGATGGAGCGGGATGAACCCGTCGGAGCCGGTCAGTTTTCACCCGCGCCTGGCGGCGCTGGACGCCGCGACCTGGAACGCGCTTGCCGGCGACTACCCATTTCTGCGCTACGAATTCCTGGCGGCGCTGGAGGACACCGGCTGCGTCACGCCGGCCGTCGGCTGGACGCCGCGGCATCTGCTGATTGGGCCATCGGACCGGCCCGTTGCGCTTGCGCCGCTCTATGAGAAAACCAATTCCTGGGGCGAATTCGTCTTCGATTTCGCCTGGGCGCGCGCCTGGGAGAGCCGCGGGCTCGACTACTACCCCAAGCTGCTGGCGGCCATTCCCTTTACGCCAGCCACCGGACCGCGAGTGCTGTGCGCGAACACGGGCGAAGCTGGCGCCCGCGAGCGCAGCGCGGCGCTGGCCGCGATCGCCGCCGACGCGCGCGCGCGTGGCCGCTCATCGGCGCATGCCCTGTTCATCGACGAACCGCTGCGCGCTGCCGCCACGGAGGCGGGCTGGCTGCTGCGGCGCGATTGTCACTTCCAGTGGCACAACCGCGGCTACCGTGATTTCGAGGACTTTCTTGCCAGCTTCGCGGCCGACAAGCGCAAGAAAGTGCGGCGCGAGCGCCGCCGCATCGCCGAGCAGGGCATCGAATTCCAGGCGCTGACCGGCGCACAGCTGGACGCGGCAACGCTGCTGCGCGTGCACGAACTGCATGCCACGACGTTCCTGCGTCACGGACACTCGCCGTACCTGAACGCGGCTTTTTTCCAGCGCGTGGCGGCGGCACTGGGGGAGGTCTTCATCGCGGTGCTGGCGCAACGCGAGGGCGCCACCGTAGCCGCCGCGGTGTACTTCCGCTCGCATGACACGCTCTACGGCCGCTATTGGGGCGCCGCTGGCGACTACCACAGCCTGCATTTCGAGGCCTGCTATTACCAGGGCATCGATTACTGCATCCGTGCAGGGCTGGCGCGGTTCGAACCGGGCACGCAGGGTGAGCACAAGCTGGCACGCGGGTTTGAGCCCGCATTCACCTGGTCGGCGCACTGGCTCGCCGACCGGGAACTGCGCAGCGCGGTGGCACGCTTCCTCGAGCGCGAGTCCGCCGCCGTGACAGAATATGCGGATGTTGCCGCCCGCCACACACCGTTTCGTGCCTGAACTGTCTGGTCTCCAGCCGGCAACGCCAGCGCACGGGACGGCGGCACGGCTCAAGGAACTGGACGCTGCACGCGCCATGCTGATGCTGCTGGGCTTAGTGGTGCACGCGGCCAACCCTTATGCGGCGCAGGCGAGCTGGATCGTCACGGATGGCACCGACCAGGCCTGGCTCCATTACCTGGGCGCCCTGCCGCACCAGTTTCGCATGCCCGGATTCTTCCTGCTCGCCGGGTTTCTCGGCACGCTCGCACTGCAAAAGCACGGCGCCGCAGACTTTCTCCGGCGCCGCGCCACGCGCCTGCTGTGGCCGCTGGTCACTTCATTGCTGACCATCAATGCGCTGCAGTACTGGTACGTGCATCACTACATCGCCGTGCACTGCGGCGATCACACCATCGACTGCGCCGCGCATGCCACCCCCGGACTTTGGGTCGCCCATCTGTGGTTCCTGTTCTATCTGTCAGGCTACTCGCTGCTGCACCCGCTCATCGTGCGGGTGTTCCACTGGGCGCCGCTGCGCACGATTCTGGGCAACACACCGGCGGCGCACTTCCCGCTGACTGTCGCGGTAGCCGCACCGTTTCTCGGCTCGCTGATCATCAAGGCCAGCGCGTCGGACCTTCCTTTCCTCTACCACCGCCTGCTGGGCGTCGGTTCGCTGTTCGAGTTCGCCACTTACGGCATGTACTTCAGCCTGGGCGTGCTGGTGGCCAGTTGGCCCCGCCTGCGTCAGCGCTTCGTGGCGCTGCCCATCGGCACAGCGTTGCTCATCAGTCTGTCAGGCGTGACGATTTTCTTCGCAGCCGAGCAGCTCGCGAACGCGCACGGTCAGTACGCGGGCAGCGCGTCGGTGCTGTGGATGGGCAGCCAGGCACTGCTAACCCTGGGCTGCCTGCGATTATTCATGCTGCTGAGCCACTGGCTGCCGACACTGGCGACCAGGATTGCCGACTCGACCTACACCGTGTACCTGTTTCACCATTTCCTCGTGATTCTGCTGACTTTGGCCCTGGTTGACTGGCCGGGCCCGCCCGGTGCCAAATTTCTGATCGTGATAATGCTCGTCGGTTTTTGCAGCTACCAGCTGCACCGGCTGGTCATTTCCCGCAGTCGTCTGCTACGGCTACTGTTCAACGGCGCGACATGATCGCCTGGCTGGCGCCCGGCGACCCGCCCGGCAGTTTTCCGCCGGTCGAGCGCGCGTTGCGCGACCCGGCGGGCCTCCTCGCGGCTGGGGGAGACCTGTCCTGCGAACGGCTGGTGGCGGCCTACAGCCGGGGAATCTTCCCCTGGTATTCACCCGGACAGCCGGTGCTGTGGTGGTCCCCGGACCCCCGCGAAGTACTCATTCCGCAGGAATTTCACCTCTCGCGGAGCCTGGCGCGGACCCTGCGCACGCGCGGCTTCGAGTACCATATTGATCGGGATTTCGCGGCGGTAATCGGCGCCTGCGCGGCGCCACGCAACTCGAGCCCCGGCACCTGGATTACCGCTGAAATGCGCGCCGCGTATCTCGATCTGCATCAGCGCGGCATCGCCCATAGTTGCGAGATCTGGCGCGCCGGGTTGCTCGTCGGCGGCGTCTACGGCGTCCGCCTGGGGCGGGTGTTCTTCGGGGAATCGATGTTCAGCCGGGAACCCGACGCCTCCAAGGCGGCGCTGGCGGGCTTGGTGCGGCAAAGCATCGCTGACGGCACGGAGCTGATCGACTGCCAGCTCCCCTCCGGGCACCTGCGGAGCCTCGGGAGCCGGGCGTTGCCGCGGGCGGAGTTCCTGGATCGGCTCGGGCGGGCAATCGCCGCCGGCACCGGCTCAATTGCATTGCGGTGAGGCTTTATGCAGAATTCGCGCCCCTTAGGTCAATAGTGAGCGGCATGGCAAAAGAAGACCCGATTCAGATGGAAGGCGAGGTCGTCGAGACCCTGCCCAACACAACCTTTCGCGTGCAGCTCAAGAACGGGCACGTGGTTACGGCACACATCTCCGGCAAGATGCGCAAGAACTACATTCGGATCCTCACGGGCGACGCCGTGACGGTGGAAATGACCCCCTACGACCTGAGCAAGGGGCGCATCGTCTATCGTGGGCGCTGACGCTTAGCCTGGCACGTTCGCTGCCGACCTAGGCTGCGACCTCCGGCTCCGGGGCCGGCACACATTCGATACTGAGCCCGTTGCCGTCCGCGGCGAGCGTGACCAGCGCCTGACCGCCCTGCGCTAGTTTTCCGAACAGCAGTTCCTCAGCCAGCGGCCGCTTGACGTGCTCCTGGATGACACGCGCCATGGGCCGCGCGCCCATCTTCGGGTCGTACCCCGTAGCGGCGATCCAGCGGCGCGCCGCTTCATCGACGCTCAGCGAGACGCCCTTCTGCTCGAGCTGCATGTCGGCCTCGACCAGCAGCTTGTCGACCACGCGCTCGATGGTCCTGGCATCGAGCGGCGCGAACTGGATGATCGCATCCAGCCGGTTGCGGAACTCCGGCGAGAACAGGCGCCGCAACGCTTCCATGCCATCGGTGGCGTTGTCGGCACTGACGAAGCCGATTGACGGCCGGTTCATCTCCTGCGCGCCGGCGTTGGTCGTCATGACGATGATGACGTGGCGGAAGTCGCTCTTGCGGCCGTTGTTGTCGGTAAGGGTGCCGTGGTCCATGACCTGCAGCAACAGGTTGAAGACGTCGCCGTGCGCCTTTTCGATTTCATCGAGCAGCAGTACGCAATGCGGATGCTTGGCGATCGCTTCGGTCAGCAGCCCGCCCTGATCGAAGCCGACGTACCCAGGCGGCGCGCCGATCAGCCGCGACACCGTGTGACGCTCGGTGTACTCGGACATGTCGAAGCGCACGAACTCGACGCCCATGCTGAGCGCCAGCTGGCGCGTTACTTCGGTCTTACCGACTCCCGTGGGGCCGGCGAACAGGAAGCTGCCGACCGGACGACGCTGGTCGCCGAGCCCCGAGCGCGCCATCTTGATGGCCGAGGCCAGCGTACTGATCGCCTGGTCCTGGCCGAAGATCACCAGCTTCAGGTTGCGCTCGAGGTTGCGCAGCACATCGCGATCGGAGGACGACACGGTCTTGGGCGGAATGCGCGCGATGCGCGCCACCACGTCTTCGATGTCCTTCACTTCCACGCGCTGCACGGCCTGGCCGCTGGGCTTGAGGCGCAAGCGCGCGCCGGCCTCGTCGACCACGTCGATGGCCTTGTCCGGGAGCCGCCGGTCGTTGATGTGCCGGTCGGCGAGCTCCGCCGCGGCGCGCAGCGCCTCGGGCGCATAGCTGACGCTGTGGTGCTCCTCAAACTTCGATTTCAGGCCGTTGAGAATCTCGATGGTCTCGGCCACCGAGGGTTCGGTGACATCGATCTTCTGGAAGCGGCGCGCCAGCGCGTGGTCCTTTTCAAAGACGCCGCGGTATTCCTGGTAGGTGGTCGAACCGATGCAGCGCAGCTCGCCGGTGGTGAGCGCCGGTTTGATGAGGTTCGAGGCGTCCATCACGCCACCCGAGGCCGCGCCGGCGCCGATCACGGTGTGGATCTCGTCGATGAACAAGATCGCGCCGGGCTGCTTCTTGAGCTCGGTAATCACGCCCTTGAGGCGCTTCTCAAAGTCGCCGCGGTACTTGGTGCCGGCGATCAGCGCGCCCAGGTCAAGCGCGTAGATGGTGCAGTCGGTGAGTACGTCCGGCACCTTGCCTTCGGTGATCAGGCGCGCCAGGCCCTCGGCGATCGCGGTCTTGCCCACGCCCGCCTCGCCCACGTACAGCGGATTGTTCTTGCGGCGGCGGCACAGGATCTCGATGGTGCGCTCGATCTCGAGCGAACGACCGATCAGCGGGTCGATGCGCCCGGCGTGCGCCTGTGCGTTGAGGTTGGTGGTGTACTTGTCCAGGGCGCTCCCGCCCTCAGCCTCGCGCTCGGCTTCCGCCGCTCCGGTCTCTTCCGATTCGGGCTTGGCATCGCTGCCGCGCGCCAGGCCGTGCGAGATGAAGTGCACGACGTCGAGCCGCGTGAGGTTCTGCCGGCCCAGCAGGAACACCGCGTGACTCTGCTTCTCGCTGAAGATCGCCACCAGCGCGTTGACCACGCCGACTTCCTTGCGGCCGCTCGACTGCACGTGGAACACCGCGCGCTGCAGCACGCGCTGGAAGCCGAGCGTCGGCTGCACCTCACGCTCCTCGCCCTCACGGAGCTGCGGCGTGTTGGCCTCGATGTGCGCGCGCAGATCGGTGGCAAGCCGGTCGGGATCGCCGCCGCAGCCGCTGAGCACCTCGCGCACTTTCGGCGCATCGAGGAGCGCCAGCAGGAGCTGTTCGACGGTGAGAAACTCATGCCGGTGCGTACGCGCCTCGCGGAACGCCTGGTTTAGACAGAATTCGAGTTCGCTGGACAGCACTGGTATCTGGACTCCCGTTATCAGGCTTCCTCGAGCGTGCACAGCAGTGGATGCTGGTGTTCGCGCGAGTAATGGGTGACCTGTGCCACCTTGGTCTCGGCAATCTCGTAGGTAAAGAGCCCGCATTCGCCCTTGCCCTTGGTGTGCACTTCGAGCATGACGCGCGTCGCCGCGTGGCGCACCATGGCGAAGTAACGCTCGAGCACGTCCACCACGAATTCCATGGGCGTGTAGTCGTCGTTCAGCAGCACCACGCGGTAGAGCGGCGGCACCTTGGTCTTGGGTACCGCCTCAGCCACCGCCACGCCCTGCTCGGGCCGTTCATTCGAGGTCGCCATGCGTCCCTCATTATAGATCGGAAAAACAGACAGTTGAGCGGTGCAAGCGCCGGGCCGTATCATGCAGTGATATGGGCAGGATGGCAGAACTCAAGACGGCAGCCGGGTTGCAGTTGGCGCTCGCCGAGAACGGCCCACGGCTGGCGGCAGCTGCATTGGCGGCCCTCCTGGCCGTCCAGGCCGGTTTCCTCGTAACTTCCCAGAACCGCGGTGCCGCGCCCGGGCCTGCCGCTGGCTCGGAATCCGGCGCGCAACCCTCGCCCTGGCTCGCCGGCACCGCGAAGCCACAGGCCTTGCAGGTGTCGGATATAGTCGCCGCGCACCTGTTTGGCCAGGCGGCCCGAGACGCCTCGGACGCCCATGCGCCCCAGACCGCCGTCCAGCTGGTTCTGACAGGGGTCCTGGCGGTGCCCGATCCGCGACGCGGACTCGCGATCATCGGGCCCAACGCTGCGGCCGCACGCCTGTACCTGGTGGGCGCTGCGGTGCCCGGAGGCGTCACGCTGCACGCCGTTTACCCGGATCATGTCCTGCTCGATCGGGGCGGCGTCATCGAGTCGCTCCAGTTGCCCAAGAAGCTGGCGCTGGCGATGGCGGCGCCGCTGGCGGGCACGCCGTTGCAGAGCCCCGGGCAGCGGCTGGCCGCGCTTGCCCAGGGCGGTGGCGGGCTGCTGGGCGGCCTGGTACGCGCACAGCCGGTGCTGGCCGGTGGCAAGCTCAGCGGCTACCGGATCTTCCCGGGCGGCCGCGCGAGCATCGGTTCCTTCACACAACTGGGCCTGCGCCCTGGCGATCTGGTCACGGCAGTGAACGGCACGCCGCTGGACGACATCAACCGCGGCAATGAGATCCTGCAGACGCTGTCTTCCGCCGCCAACGCCACGCTCACCGTGCAACGCAATGGCCAGTCGCAGGAACTCAACCTCAACCTCGCGACCGTGGTCAGCGATGCCGAAAACGCCGCGGCGCAGGCGGCCGCGGCGGCGCGACGCGGCGGCGCCTTCGGCGGCCCACTCAATGGCGGCAGCCGGGTCCCCGGGTTCGGCGGCAGCGGCATGGCGCCCGGACTCATCGACAACGGCGCGGCCGCTCCGCCGCCGCCGCCGGACCCGGAACCCGAGCAATTGCCCAGCGATCAATAGAAGCGAAATCCCTGATGCAAATTATGCCCGCACCTGCCTTGTGCCGTACCCGGCTTGCGCTCGCGCTGGCCGCAGCACTGCTGCTGGTCGACGGCGTCAGCAGCAGCGCCCAGCCACAGCAGGGCCAGCGCATCACGCCAAATTTCCGGGAGGCGGACATCACGCAGCTCATCGACCTGGTGAGCCAGGCCACCGGCCGGAATTTTATCATCGCCCCGGGCGTCCATGCCCAGGTCACCTGGCTGTCGGGTCCCGGCACCTCCATGACGCCGGAGCAGTTCTACCAGGGGTTCCTCTCCGTGCTGCAGGTGCACGGCTTCATCGCCGTGCCATCCGGCAACGTCATCAAGGTGCTGCCCGACACCAACATGCGCCAGGTTCCGGGCGATGATCTGCCGGGTCGGGTCAGTTCGAGCTCCGACGACGTGGTGACGCAGGTCATCGCCGTCACCAACGTCAGTGCCGCGCAACTGGTGCCGGTGCTACGGCCGCTGATGCCGCAGAACGCGCAGCTCGCCGCGGTCGTAGGCGCCAACATGCTGGTGATTTCCGACCACGCTGCCAACGTCAACCGCATGCAACGCATCATCGCGCGCATCGACCAGAGCGGCGGCTCGGACATCGATGTCATCCCGCTGCAGAGCGCCACCGCAGCCGACACGGTGCGGGTGCTCAGTTCGCTGGTCACGCAGGGCGGTGATGGTGGCGGTGCCAGCCTGCGCCTGGTCGCCGACGACCGCTCCAACAGCGTCCTGATGAGCGGCGATCCGGCGCAGCGGCTGCGCATCCGCGCCCTGATTGCGAATCTGGACACGCCGCTCGATACCGGCGGCGAAACCACCGTGCGCTACCTTAACTATGCCAAGGCCGAGGATCTGGCCACCAAGCTCAAGGAGCAGATCTCCGGCAACGCCAATGCCAGAGGCGGAACCGCACCCGCGGGAGCCGCGAGTCCTGCCACGGTGTCCCTGGCCGGCGGCACCGGCACGATCTGGGCCGACAAGGACACCAACGCGCTGGTGATCACCGCGCCCCAACGCACCATGCGCGCGCTCAACGCCGTGATCGACAAGCTCGACATCCGCCGCGCGCAGGTGGAAGTGGAAGCGATCATCGTCGAGGTCGCGGCGGACAAGACGGCGGATCTTGGCGTGAACTGGATCCTCGACGGCTCCAACAGCAAGCTGGCGGTAGGCGGGTTCATCGAACCGATCGGCGGCGCCTCAGCGGTTGACCTGTACGCCGCAGCCAAGGGCGGCGCGGCCAACCTGGGCAAGGTCATGGGCACGAATTTCGGCATTGGGCGGCTGCAGGCCACGGGCGTGAACTTCGGCGCCATTGTGCGCGCGCTGCAGGGCGATTCGCGCACCAACATCATTTCCAAGCCGACCATCACCATGCGCGACAACGAGGAATCGAAGATCGAGGTCGCCCAGGAAGTGCCGTTCATCACTGGCCAGTACACCGGCACTACGGGCACCAGCAGCGCCTTCCAGACCGTGCAGCGCCAGCAGGTGGGCACGATCCTCACTGTGACGCCGCAGATCAACGAGGGCGACGCGGTGGTGCTCAAGGTCGAGGTCGAAAGCTCGAGCCTCGCCGGCACTTCCGGTGCGGTCGACCTGATCACCAACAAACGCACCATCAAGACCACGGTGCTGATTCCCGACGGCGGCACCTTGGTCATCGGCGGACTGATGCAGGACAAGACCATCAATTCGGAACAACGCGTCCCCTGGCTGGGGCGCATACCGCTGCTGGGCGAGCTGTTCCGCACCCGTGACACAAGCAAGGGCAAGACCAACCTGATGGTGTTCCTGCAGCCGCACATACTGCACGACGATCACCAGGCGGCGCTCGAGACCAACAGCAAGTACAACGCGGTGCGCGAGGAGCAGCGCAAGATCAGCCGCGAGACTACGCTGCTGCCGCTCCAACCCTTCCAGAAGCTCGAGGCCATGCCGGAGCTCGTGCAGCCGTATCTCAAGACGCCGGCACCGGCCACCGCCCCGATTCCGGCGCCCGCTGAGGCGCCGCCACCGTCAGACGCGCCCGCTGCGGTCACTGTAAAACCCGAGGCCGGGGGCGCACCTTGAGCGACCCGGTGGCAGCAGCCGCGGCGATTCCGAGCGCGCTGCGCCTGCCCTTCGCCTTTGCACGCCGTCACGGCCTGCTGGTGCGCCCGCACGCCTCCGGCCTGGTCGAATGCGTGTACCGCACGCCGGTAGCGCCGGCAGCGATGGCCGAAGCGCGACGCCTGTTGCGCGTGCCAATGACCTACACGCCGATCAGTGCGGAAGAATTCGACGCACTGCTGCAGAAAACCTATGAGGCCGGCAACGAATCGATGCAGGCGGTCGAGGGACTCGAGGGCCATACCGACCTCGCCGACCTGGTGCAGGACCTGCCTGAACAGGCCGACCTGCTCGAGAGCAGCGATGACGCGCCGATCATCCGCCTGATCAACGCGGTGCTCACGCAGGCGGTGCGCGAGGGCGCCTCCGACATTCACATCGAGCCCTTTGAGAACCGCCTGGTGGTGCGCTTCCGCGTCGACGGCGTGCTGCGCGAAGTGCTGCAATCGCGCCGCGCGGTGGCGCCGATGGTGGTCTCGCGCATCAAGGTCATGTCGCGACTCGACATCGCCGAGAAGCGCCTGCCGCAGGACGGGCGCATCAGCCTGCGCGTGGCTGGACGCTCGGTCGACGTGCGCGTCTCGACCATCCCCTCCGGCCATGGCGAGCGCGTGGTGCTGCGGCTGCTCGACAAGCAGGGCGGGCGGCTCGAGCTCGGGAGCCTCGGCATGGATGCGCCGACGCAGGCGCTGATCGACGAGCTGATTCACAAGCCGCACGGCATATTGCTGGTCACCGGCCCCACCGGGTCGGGCAAGACGACCACGCTCTATGCCGCGCTCGAGCGCCTGAACGACAACACGCGCAACATCATGACGGTCGAGGATCCGATCGAGTATTACATCGACGGCATTGGCCAGACGCAGGTCAACACGAAAGTCGAAATGACCTTCGCCCGCGGCCTGCGCGCGATCCTGCGCCAGGACCCGGACGTGGTCATGGTTGGCGAAATCCGCGACCTCGAGACCGCGCAGATCGCTGTGCAGGCCTCGCTCACCGGCCACCTGGTGCTCTCGACACTGCACACCAACACCGCGGCGGGCGCACTGACGCGCCTGCGCGACATGGGCATCGAACCGTTCCTGCTCTCCTCGAGCCTGATTGGCGTGGTGGCGCAACGCCTGGTGCGCGTGCTGAGCCCCGAGTCCCGCCAGAGCTTTGCCGCCGGCGATTACGAACGGCGGCTGCTGGGTTGCTCGCCCGAACAGCCCGCGCCGACGCTTTACCGGCCGGCGCCGGGCCCCAATGGCTATCGCGGGCGCACCGGCATCTACGAGCTGGTCGTGGTCGACGACGCCATGCGCACCATGATCCACGACGGCGCCAGCGAGCAGGATCTCGAGCGCCGCGCGCGCGTGCAGACGCCCTCGATCCGCGACGATGGCCTCGCCAAGGTGCTGCGCGGCACGACCACCATCGAGGAAGTCCTGCGCGTCACGCGCGAGGACTAGGGCGCGCGCACCGCACCCATGGGCGCCTTCGAATACACCGCGCTCGACAGCGCCGGCCGCCAACACCAGGGCGTGCTGGAAGGCGACACTGCGCGCCAGGTGCGCACGCTGCTGCGCGAGAAGTCGCTCCTGCCGGTGACGGTCGCGGAGGTCGCGGCGCAGGAATCGCGCACGCAGCGCACCGGCCAGGGCTTCGCGCTGCGCAAGCGCGTATCGACCAGCGACCTCTCGCTGCTCACCCGGCAGCTGGCGACGCTGGTGCGCGCCGGGCTGCCGCTCGAGGAATCGCTGCTGGCGGTTTCGCAGCAGACCGAACGGCCGCGGGTGCAGAGCATCCTGCTGGGCGTCCGTGCCCGCGTCATGGAAGGCCACCCGCTGGCCGCGGGGCTCGCCGATTTCCCGCGCGTGTTCCCGGAGATCTACCGCGCCACGGTCGCCGCCGGCGAACAGTCCGGGCATCTCGACACCGTGCTCGAGCGCCTGGCCGACTACACCGAGGGCCGCGAGCTGCTGCGCCAGAAAGTGCTCGGCGCGATGCTGTATCCGATAGTGCTGACGATCCTCAGCTTCATGATCATCTCGGTGCTGCTGGCCTACGTGGTGCCGAAGGTGGTGCAGGTGTTTGAGGACAGCCATGCGAAGCTCCCGCTCATGACCCGGGCGTTGGTGGCGGTCAGCGACCTGATCCGCCACTACGGCATCTGGTGCCTGCTCGCACTGATCGCCGCAGTGCTGCTGTTCAGCCGCTGGCAAAGGGATCCGGCGCATCAGCGGCGCGTGCATCGCTGGCTGCTGACGGTGCCGCTGGTGGGCAGGCTGCTGCGCGGCTTCAACACAGCGCGCTTCACGCGGACGCTGAGCATACTTACCGCGAGCGCCGTGCCGGTGCTCGACGCGTTGCGCATTTCCGGCGAGGTGGTCAACAACCTGCCGATGCGCGATGCCGTCACCGAGGCGACCGCGCGTGTGCGCGAGGGCGCGCCGATCGGCAGGTCGCTCAGCCAAAGCCGCCTGTTTCCACCCATGACCATCCACCTGATCTCGAGCGGCGAGGCCAGTGGCCAGCTCGAGAACATGCTCGAGCGCGCGGCCCTCAACCAGGAGCGGGAGCTTGAAGGCCTGGTGACTGCCCTGACGGGGCTGCTGGGGCCGCTGTTGATTGTTTTCATGGGCTTGTTCGTCATGGGCATCGTGTTTGCGATGCTGCTGCCCATATTCGAGATGAATACGCTCATCCGCTGACAAAATTGTGAACTACGGCCATTGCATCGGCGCCCGGTTGGACTTATTTTCCGCAAACAACGGTCGCACCATCGCCCGGAAATGCTGCCATGGGTGGAAACTCAGAATCGGAAGAGTTTGACGACGAAGACGACGGCGACGAGAGCGCCGGCGACGACGGCCTCGATGTCGATCGCGTCATGAAGGACATGGAAATCGCCAAACGGCGTGCGGCCAAGGGCGGCGAGCCGGCCTGGCGGCGCCTCGAGCGGCGGATAGAACAGCAGCACACCGCTGAGTTGATCAGCGATTTCGAAGATTACGATATTGGCGACGGCCGTCCGCGCCGCGCGTTGCGCAAACCCAAGTCGTCACGCGCCGGGCACTGAAAGTGCCAGGCCTGGTGCGTGTCAGCGGGCCCTAGCTGCCGCGGCGCAATACGCCGACCACCACGCCTTCGATCAGCAACGGCTCCTGCTGCAAGTCGACCCGAATCGGCTCGAAATCGGCGTTTTCGGGCATCAGCCAGACCACCGACCCCTGCTGTCGGTAGCGCTTCACCGTCACTTCGTTTTCAAGCCGCGCGACAATGATCTGCCGGTTGCGCACCTCGCTGGTGCGGTGCACGGCCACCAGGTCGCCATCGAGAATGCCGGCATCCTTCATGCTCATGCCGACCACCTTGAGCAGGTAATGGGGCCGCGGCTGGAACAGCGCCGGATCGATGTTCAGGTGATCGACAATGTGCTCTTCGGCCAGTATCGGCCGGCCGGCGGCGACGCGGCCGATGAGCGGCAGGCCCAGCTGCTCGCGCAGAGTGTCTTTGAGGCGGATACCCCGCGACGAGCCCGGCACCAGCTCGACGCAGCCCTTGCGCGCCAGCGCGCGCAGGTGCTCTTCAGCGGCGTTGGGCGAGCGGAACCCAAGCTGCAGGGCGATTTCGGCGCGGGTGGGCGGCATGCCGGTAGTGACCAGCGCCTGGCGGATCAGCTGCAGCACCTGGGATTGACGCGGGGTAAGGTCTGACATGCCTGTAATTATATACAGTGTAATAGCAGATTAAAAGGTGTTTAACCTGCGCATCGCAATCCGGTAAGGCCTTGATAAGTATGTCGCTACATACCGACAGCAACGCGTTATCTCTTGCAATATTCTTCCAGATTTGGTCAAGTTGCGCCTCCGCTGAACTCCCGCGACAGTGATGTTGTGCAGGCGTGGCGCGGTAAGTACTCACACGCATGAACTCTAATGGGGATTTTATCAATGAATAAGGCAATTTTTGTGAAGCTGGCTGCCGCGGCCGCTGTCGTCGTACTGGCTGGTTGCTCGGACCTCAAGCCACTGCAGGCTGAAGTCGACGCGCTCAAGACCCAGGTGGGCACGATGCAATCCGGTATGGCAGCTCATATGGGCGACCATTCAGCCGAGAATGCCGCCGCCAAGGCCGGAACCGACGCCGCTGGCGCCGCGTCGTCCGCCGCTGCCGCGCAGAGCACGGCCAACCAGGCTCTGGCTGCCGCGCAGGCCGCGCAGTCGGGCGTCGATGCGACCAACGAGAAGATCGATCGCATGTTCAAGAAGTCGGTGTCGAAGTAAGTCACTTCGCCTGATTTCTCCGGCCACGGGGCTGGAAATAAAACGCCGCGATATTCGCGGCGTTTTTTTTTGGCCGGCGCACAACGCCGCTGGCAGCCCTCAGGGTGGGAGGAACGTCGCGATTTCCGCCAGCGGTTTGCGCACGATGTCCGGAACTCTGGCGTCGGCGGCGGGGTAGCCCACCACCAGCAGCAGGAACGGCCGCTCCAGGTCTTTGGGGCGCCCGAGGATCTCGCTGAGGAACCCCATCGGGCTGGGCGTATGTGTGAGCGACACCAGGCCGGCCGCGTGCACGGCGGCGATCAGGAATCCGGTGGCGATGCCAACCGATTCATCCGTGTAATAGTGTTTCACCTTGCGGCCATCGCTGGCGCGCGCGAAGCGTCGCAGGAACACGCCGATCAGCCAGGGCGCGGTCTCCAGATAGGGCTTGTGCTCGTCGGTGCCCAGCGGGCGGAGCGCCTCGAGCCATTCCTGCGGCGCGCGTCGCTGGTAGAACTCGCGCTCGGCCTGCTCGGCCGCAATGCGGATGTGCGCTTTGATCGCCGGGTCGGAAATCGCCACGAAGTGCCAGGGCTGCTGATGGGCGCCGCTCGGGGCAGTGCCGGCGGCCAGCAGGCACTGCTCGATGATCGCGCGCGGCACCGGGCGGTCGGAAAACTGCCGCGCCGTACGGCGGCGCTGCAGCTGCGCAGTAAAGGCAGCAGCGCGCTGCTGCATGAGTTCAGGCGGGTATTCCTGGTAGCAGGGCAGCGGTACGAAGCGCGGCTCGGTCATGTTGGTGGCGCGGCGTGTCAGTACCGGACCAGGGCCGATCCCCAGGTGAAGCCGCCGCCGAAGGCCTCGAGCAACAGCAGGTCGCCGCGCTTGATGCGCCCGTCGCGCACGCCGACGTCGAGCGCCAGCGGCACCGAGGCGCTCGAAGTATTGGCGTGGTCGGCAACGGTGACGATGACACGCTCCATCGGCATGCCAAGTTTTCTTGCGGTCGCCTGAATGATGCGGATGTTGGCCTGGTGCGGCACCAGCCAGGTGAGCGCTTCCTTGCGAAGGTTGTTCGCCGCGAGTGCTTCATCCACCGCGCTACCGAGCATCTTCACGGCAATCTTGAACACCTCGCTCCCGGCCATGGTGATGTAGTCACCTTGCGCGTGGAATCCAGCGGAGACCCCGCCGGTGCAGCGGAGCAATTCCAGATGCGAACCGTCGGCGTGCAGATGCGTGGAGAGAATTCCAGGCTCCGCGCCGGAACCCAGGAGCACGGCGCCGGCGCCGTCGCCGAACAGGATCGCGGTGCCACGATCATTCTTGTTGGTGAGCTTCGAGAGCGAATCGGCGCCCACCACCAGCGCCAGCTGCGCCTCACCGGCGCGGATGAACTTGTCGGCCAATGACAGCGCGTAGATGAAGCTGCTGCACGCGGCCTCGACGCCGAGCGCGGGACAGCCGAGGTTCCCGAGCCGCCCCTGCAGCATGACGCCGGCATTCGGGAAAATCAGATCCGGGGTGCAGGTACCAACAATGATCAGGTCGACTTCCCTGGCATCGCGCCCGGCCGCCGCCAGCGCCGCACGCGCGGCGTGCTCAGCCATGTCGACGGTGGTCTCGCCAGGCGCCACGATGTGGCGCCGCTCGATGCCGGTGCGCTCACGGATCCACGCGTCGGTGGTGTCCATGCGCTTCTCGAGATCGGCATTCGTCAGCAGCCCCGCGGGCAGGTAACTGCCGGTGCCGAGAATTCGCGAACGCATCGCCAGGGCTCCCTCGAGCACGGCCGCTCGCGCCTAGGCCTTGTCTTCCACGTCAATCTTTTCGATCACGCGCTTGCCACGATAAAAACCATCGGGCGTGATGCAGTGGCGCAGGTGCGTCTCGCCGCTCTGCGAATCGATCGACAGCGCCGGGCGCTTCAGTGCGGAATGCGAACGGTGCATGCCGCGCTTGGAGGGCGTCTTGCGGCTTTTCTGTACGGCCATTTCCTTAACACTCCTGACTGATCGTGCCAATTCAAAACTGACTAATTCCTGCCACGCTCGAGGAGCGCACGCAGATCAGCGAACGGTCGCTGCGTTTCCTCGACCACCGTCGTCGCTCCTGGCGACGCCGGCACAACTGCCACTGCGCCTGCCGCGGCGCCCGCCTCGAGGCAACGCTCGCCCGCCGCGTGCCGCGGCACGATCGGCAGCGACAGCAGCAGTTCCTCCGCCGCCAGCGCGGCCAGCGTGCCGTGGCCGTCCGGAGCGAGAAAGGTTTCCAACTCCTCGGGCACCTTCGCCGCCTGCGCTTCGCCCTCGACCACTGCCAGGTGCGATTCGCTGGCGATCTCCAGGCGCATTTCCCGCAGACACCGCTGGCACAGCGGTGTGAGCACGGCCTGAACCCGGACGTCTGCGACCGTTACACCACGCTCGCGGCCAAACTGCAGCCACGTCCTGACGGGCCCGTCGGCGAGCCTGAATTCCTCTGGAATACCCGGCAGGTCATCCAGTGGAATTTCGAACTCGAACCGCGCGCGCATTTCCGCCAATTTGGCGAGATCACGCGGCTTGGACCAGCCGTTGGGCATGGGGCGCGTATGATAGGTAGGCATGAGCGGCAAGTCAAAAGCCCGCATGTCCGTTAAGCCCTTGTTTCTATTCCAGTGATTTAAGTCCTGCCGTGCCGACCACCTCCGGACTCATTCTGGCCTCCACTTCCGTGTACCGCCGCGAGCTGCTCGGGCGACTGCGGCTGCCCTTCACCGTGGAGCGGCCACAGGTCGAGGAGGGGCCCCTGCCGGGCGAACTTCCCCTGCCCCGGGCCCAGCGGCTGGCGCTGGCCAAGGCTTCCGCAATGGCGTTGCTACACCCGCATTCGGTGGTCATCGGCGCCGATCAGGTGGCCGCCTGCGACGGCCGGATACTCGACAAACCGGGCGGAGCCGCGGCGGCCCGCGAGCAGCTTGCGGCCCAGTCGGGCCGCGCGGTGCAGTTCTTCAGCGCCGTCGCCGTCGTGCACGCCGGAGCTGGGTTCAGCGATTGCTTCGTCGACCTGACCACGGTCATGTTCCGCACTCTGAGCGCCGCCGAGATCGAGGCCTATATCGCCGCCGACCAACCTTTCGATTGCGCCGGATCACTCCGTAGCGAGGGCCTGGGCCTGAGTCTGTGCGAGCGGATCGAAACCGCCGACCCCACCGGACTCATCGGCCTGCCGCTGATCAGGCTCGCCGCGAGCCTGCGCTCCTGCGGCTACGCCCTGCCCTAGGCGTGGTGGCGCCGGGCGCGCCCAGCGCGTCCAGCACGCTCTTGAGTTCGGCCGGGAGTGGGGCGCTGATGCTCACCTGCCCGCCCTGCGGCCAGTCGAAGCAAACACTGTGCGCGTGCAGGAACATGCGTTGCAGTCCGAACTCACGCAACGCGGCGTTGGCCGCAGCGTCACCGTATTTCACATCGCCCGCGACCGGATGCCCGCAATAGGCGGCGTGCACGCGGATCTGGTGGGTGCGCCCGGTCTCGAGCGTCACTTCGACCAGCGAGGCGCGCGGCCCGAACTGTTGCACCAGAGCGAAGCGCGTGCGCGCGCTCTTGCCGCCTGCGCCGACGCGCACCGTGCGCTCGCCGCTGACGCGTGCCTCAGTCTGCAGCGGCACGTCGACCAGCTTGCGGCCCAACTCCCAGCGCCCGATCACCAGCGCCAGGTAGCTCTTTTCAACCAGGCCTTGGCGCAACAGTTCGTGCAGCGTGCGCAGCGCTGCCGGTTTTCGCGCAACCATGAGAATGCCGCTGGTATCGCGATCGAGCCGGTGCGCCAGCTCCAGTGTCTCGTGTGGACGCGCGGCGCGCAGCGCCTCGATGACGCCGTAGGTCAAGCCGCTCCCGCCGTGCACGGCAAGGCCCGAGGGCTTGTCGAGCACCAGGAGCCGCTCGTCCTCGTGCACGATAGCCGCGGTGACGCGCGCAATCAGGGCCGGGGGTACCTGCGGCACGCCCCCCGCAGCCACCACCTGGGCGGTCTCGGAGCGCTCGCGCACAGGGGGCACGCGTACCTTGTCGCCCGCCGCCAGGCGCTGCTCGGGACTGGTGCGCTTGCCGTTGACGCGCACTTCGCCCTTGCGGATCAGCCTGAAGAGGCGGGTGCGGGGCACGCCTGGGAGGAGCTTCGCCAGCACTTTGTCCAGCCGCTGGCCGGCGCCGTCTTCCGCGACCAGATGCTGCTGCACCGTGGAGCGCGGGCCGTGGCCCGCCTGGCGCGCTTCTGCCTTGATAATGACCAACCTCGACGTGAATTGGTGTAAATCGTTGTTTCTAAAGCCTGCCGCCGCTATACTGCCGAGGTCCCGCAGCGGGCCCAGGCCTTAACAGAGCTTCAGGCTACGCGCGGCGGCAAGTTCGCGGCCCCTTGGCTAGTCTGAGAGCGGTCCGCATAGTAGTTGGTCCTCGAGCACGAGGCCATCGCAAGAGTTCGGCCGACCCGGGTCACACGGCCCTTGCCCTTAAAGCTGCTCCCCTGATTGGGTAGAGCCTGAAGGCAAGTGCGCCTAAGGTCAGCGAACCTCAAGGTTTTCCGGCGCTGCCTTCATCGGCGGCAAAAACAAAGTCGATGCCCCACCGCACGCGCCGTCAATCAATCTTCGGGTTCCTCTGCTGTCCGCCTGATGCCGCGGCGCCGCCTGTATGCAGGTCTGGCGCTGTGCGGTCGGTCCCTCACGCAAATGTAGTAGGGACAAATGAAGAGAATGCTTATCAATGCAACTCAGCAGGAAGAGTTGCGCGTCGCACTGGTTGACGGTCAG
>JAYTXT010000227.1:0-2500 GCA_043742765.1 Gammaproteobacteria bacterium
CCCCACACCCGCCTACAACTGTGCTTCGGTTGGCGGGTAGGTGATTTCAACGATGGCGTAGGTTTGCTCGCCGCCGGCAAGCGCCACGGTCACTTCGGCGTCGAGGGGCTTTCCCAGCAGCGCCTTCGCCAACGGTGCGTCCATGCTGATGCCGCCCGGTTCCTGGTCGAATTCATCCGGGCCTACTATGCGGTAGCTGAGAGTTTCGCCAGAGAGCCTTTCCAATGTTACGCGGGCGCCGAAGAACACCCGGCGGGGGTCGCTTGGCGGGGCATTTACCACGACCATCCCCTCGAGCCGTTTGCGCAGGTGGCGGACGCGCGCATCGATTTCCCGCAGGCGGCGCTTGCCGTAGGTGTACTCGGCGTTTTCGGAGCGATCGCCCTGGGCGGCGGCGGCGGAAACCGCGGCCGTCACGCGCGGGCGCTCGACGCGCCACAGGGTTTCGAGCTCGGCGCGCAGCCGGCGCTCGCCCGCGGGTGTGATGTACTTCGAACTTTGTGGCTGGGGAGGGCGGTATCGGCTCACGGGTGGCTCCGGAAGGGCGGTATCTGTGCGGCGGCTCACAGCCCGGGGCCGGAAGCCCAGCGTAGGCTCTGGACCCATGGGTAGCAGGTACTACGCCCATTTTATCGCCGAGTCGCCCAGTGTGGCGCAGGCCGGTGAATGGAGTGGAATCGTTGAACTGACACGCCCGCTGCGTCAGCGCGCCGAGGAGCGCGAACTATCGCAGGTGTTGGCGGGCAGCATGGACCTCGATGCAGAGGAGATACGGATTCTCGATTGGGCGTATCTGCACTGAACCGGATTTTCGACTGATCAGCTGACCGATCCCCTGGCGGACTTTACTCCCCCTCTTGTAAGTCCGCTCCTCCAATGCCCCGGCTTGCCGGGGCATTTTTTATGGGTCATCGTGCATGCATGGATCCCGCCGACCCGCCTGATCGCCTCCTGGACGGACATCGCGCCCGCTGGCTGCGCAACGGCGTCGCCACGTTTGCGGCGCTGGGGGCGCTGATCGCGGCTGCGGCCGAATCGATCTGCCTCGAGACCTACATGGTGCGGTCCGGCGAACCGGCGCTCTCGCTGCTCGCAGCGCTCCTTGCCGCGCGCGCGCGCGGTGTGCGGGTGCGGGTGCTGTACGACGCCTTCGGCTCCGAGGGCCTGCCGCCGGATTTCTTTGCCCCGCTCGAGGCTGCCGGCGGGGAGGTACGGGTATTCAGCCCAGCGCGGCGCCTGCGGCTGGCGTTTCGCGATCATCGCAAGCTCCTGGTGTGCGATGCACGGCGCGCCATCGTCGGCGGGCACAATATCGGCCCCGAATATGTGGGCGACGGTGTCACGCACGGCATGCTTGACCTGGCGCTGCAGATCGAAGGCCCCATCGCCGCCACCCTGGCGCTGAGCTTCGAGGCGATGTATGCGCTGGCGCCCATGGACCGGGGCGCGATCCGTGAGTTTCGCGCCGCGGTGCGCTCGCTTCTGGCCGGGACCGGGGCCGTAAGCCTGCTAACCAGTGGTCCGGGGTGGCGCGCCGGGCACCTCAGCCGGGTGCTGCGCATGGATTTGACGCGCGCGCGCACCGTGCACTGCATGTCCGGCTATTTCCTGCCGCCCACCCGCATGCGCCGCGCACTGCGCCGCTGTGCGGCGGAGGGCGGACAGGTGCAGCTGCTCCTCGCCGGCAAGAGCGACGTGCCGGTGGCGCGCTACGCGGCCGAACACCTGTACGGCAAGATGCTGGCCGGTGGCGCCCGGCTCTACGAGTACCAGCCGCAGGTGCTGCACGCCAAGCTCTTCATCGTCGACGAGACGGTGTACGTCGGTTCCTGCAATCTCGACCGTCGGAGCCTCAACGTCAACTATGAGCTGCTGCTGCGGCTGGAGTGGCCGGAGCTGGCGGCGCAGGCTCAGGTATTGTTCGCCTCAACCCTCGCCCAAAGCACCGAGGTGCCGGCCGCGGCCTGGCGCGTGCGGCGGCATTGGTGGGAGCGGCTGCGTTCCAGCGCCGCCTACTGGCTGCTGACGCGGGTCGATCGGTTCCTGGCGCGCCGCCCATTGCGCTCGCTCGGCTAGCGAACGCCACCCAATGCCGGTATCGTGAGGGCCAGCTTTTTGCGGAGGGTTCGGGCATGCAAGCGATCCGGGTGATGTTGTGCGTTGCGGCGGCGGTGTTCTTGAGCGGTTGCGGTTACAACCGCATCCAGACGCAGGACGAGTCGGTCAAGGCCGCCTGGTCCGAGGTGGTCAACCAGTTCCAGCGCCGTGCTGACCTGGTGCCGAATCTCGTCAGCACGGTCAAGGGCTTCGCGCAGCAGGAAAAGACTGTGCTGCTCGGCGTCACCGAGGCGCGCGCCAAGGTGGGCACGATTCAGGCGACGCCCGAGCTGGTCAACGACGCAGCCGCGTTCAAGAAATTCCAGGCCGCGCAGGGCGAGCTGTCGCAGGCGCTCAAGAGCCTGTTCGCGGTCACCGAGAATTACCCGGAGCTCAAATCCGA
>JAYTXT010000228.1:0-8558 GCA_043742765.1 Gammaproteobacteria bacterium
CCTGTGTTGCCACTGCCACTTCAGGCCTCATCGGCGTCTTCGCCTTCCAGGTCCGGTTCGTGCTGCCGCAGAGCATCGACACGGCACAACGCGGGCAGATGGCAATTCCGGCAGGCGCCGGCCTGCGGGTCCACGGCCGTGTCTCCGGCAACGAACCGGCGCACCAGGGCGTCGATCACCGTGCGCCAATGCGCCAGCAGAGCGGGCCACGGTGCGCTCGGAGCGCGCGCCTTGGCCAGCGCCGGCAACAACCCGTTCTCGGCCACGGCGCCACGCCAGCGGATCACGTCGGCATTGAGGTGCACGGCGGCGACGCCGGCAACTTCGCCCGCGGCGAGCAAGGCATAGGCCAGCAGCTGGGGCTGCCGCGGACGATCCGCCAGCGGTTGGAAGGACTCCGCGGCGCCGCTCTTGTAGTCGATCACCACCACGCGACCGTCGTCGAGGCGATCGAGGCGATCCATGCGCACGCGTACCCGGATGCCGCCAAGCTCGCGCTCGAGCGGCTCTTCCAGTTGCGCGATGACGAACTCCGCGATCCCCTGGCGCTGTTGCTCCTGTTGCAACATGGCGCCGATGAGCTGCGTGAGCCGCAACAGTTCGTTCTGGGCGAGCGGCGCCGCCAACGGCTGTGCGCGCACAGCCAGCCGCTCCCGCAACGCCTGTTCGCCGGCCACCTGCACCAACGCCGGGAGCTTGCGCCCCTCGGCGGCCATGGCCCGCAGCGTGCGCGAATCGCGCAGCTCCAACCAAACGAGCTGCAGGGCACGATGCAGCAGCTGACCGCGCTCGAAGCGATCGAGTCCCGGTACCGGCTCGGACACCGGCGCAGCGCGCAAGCGCAGTTCGGCCGCCGCACGGAACGGGCACAGCGACTGGAGCTGCAGCGACCTGGTGCCGCCGGGCAATGCCTGCTCCACGCGCCACGCGAGCGCCCGATCAGCGGGGCGTGGCTCGCGCCCGGCAGCGCTGCGAATCGCCGCGAGCAGCGGGTCCAGCAACGGTTCCGGCGCCGTCGGCGGCGGCTCGCGGCCCCGCGGCTTTGCCACCAGGGAGCTGGGCTGCAGCACGACATCACCGTCAGACTCGGGCCAGCTGAACACCAGCGCGTCGGCGCAGCGGCGCCACGCGCTCATGGCCTGCTGCGCGAGGACCAACTGGCCCTGCGGGCTCGCCTCGGGTATTGCGGCGGCGCGCTGTGCCGCGATGGGCACGAAGGAGTCCGGGCGCGGCGGCGGCGGCCACTGGTCAGCGCCCAGTCCAGCCACCCAGATGCCCGCGTACTTCACCAGCGGCTCGTCGATCACATCCGTGAGCGTCACCGGCACATCGGCGCTCGCCGCTTCAAAGCAGGTGCGTTGCGCCATGGCGGCCAGCAGATCCACCGCAGCACCATGCCCCAGCGACGCCCCGCCGGCACCGAGCAGCGCCAGTTCGCCAAGCAACGCGCGGAAGCGGTCGCGCTGCTGCTGTTCATCGCTCCCGAGCGGCGCCGGACCAGGCCAACCACCCGCTTCGAGCAACTCGGCAAAACGCCGCGCCCAGCCCGCCGCGCTCGCGCGCATTGCGCGCGGCACCGACAGGGCGGGCGCTGCAGCATCCAGCACATCGGCAAGTGACTCGCGGCCAGCGCCCCGCTGCCGTCGCGCCAGTTCGCACAGGCGCGGGTAGTCCGCCGCGTGCACGTTGCGCTCGCGCAGCGCCAGCTCAAGCGCCGCACGTTGCGGGGGCGCGCCGCAACCGAGGTATGAAGATCGCAGCAGCGCCGCGAGTTCCCGAAACTCGAGCGCTGCACCACACAACCGCAGCAGCGCCAGCGCGGCGCTGACCAACGGATATTCGGCCAGGCTCCGGCCGCCCTCGATGGCGTAAAGCGGCTCGCCGCCGGCGCCGAGCAACGCACCACCGCCCAGTTCGTGGTCAAAGGCCAGCACCGCGGCGGCACGCCGCTGCGCCAGCTCGGGAATCACCACCAGCAATCGTGCCGCCGGATTGCGCTGCAATTCATCGCGACACCACCGAGCCGCGCGGCGCAGTTCATCCGCCGCCGTGGCACAGACCATGGGTAGCCCGCTCACGCCGGCGGGTGCGGTGGATTCCACCGTCGGGAATACGGCGCCCAACTCCTGGAGGCGCGTGCGCAGCGCGACACCGAACGAGCCGCAGCCTGCGAACAGGAGCGGCGCCGGCAACGGCGCCGGTTCACGCAGGATCAGCGGCCAGTCGCTCGCCGAGTAGGCCTGCAGGGCGTGGCAGCGGCGTTCAAAAATACGGCTTGAGCGCGCCAGCACTGAGGACTCCGAAGTTGGCGTCCCGGACCAACGCAGCCCCCAGTCGCGAACCAGCGCGGCGGACCGGCGCAGCGGATCCGCCAGGCTTGCCGGTTGCAGCACATCAACGCCTTCGCATGCTTCCAAGGCGGCCTCGCGCCACAGGAGCCACTCCTCGGCGGCACCCAGGCGGCGGAGCCCCTGCAGCGCCCCGTAGCGGGCCTGCGATGCCTGGCGCTCGAGCCAGGCCGAGAAGGGCAGCACATCGCAGGACGCCCATGCCTGCGAGCCGGCGAGAATTTTGGAACGCGTATGGGCGAGCCGCACCGCGACGGCACGCTGCCGGCTGGGCACGACGACCGTGCCACCCTGCTCGATAACTAAGGAAAAACTATATTTATCTATCTTATTATCAACATGTTACATGTTATAAGTAATTATTTACTTTAATATATCAGCGGCGCTCAAGCCGTTCGAGCGCAAATCGCTGGCCGCGAAAGCAGGGTCAATTAATGGATGGTGGGCGCACACGGCGCCGGGTGGAGCCTAGATCTGCCCGAGCACGTAGTCGGCGGCGGAAACCTTGAACTCGCCCGGTCCTTCGACCAGCACTTGCGTGGCTACGCCGTTTTCGACGACCAGCGCGAAGCGCTGCCCGCGCATCCCCAATCCGAAACCGCGCCCGTCCAGCTCGAGCCCCAGCGCCCTGGCGTATTCGCCATTGCCGTCTGCCAGCATCGTCACCTGCTCGCCGACATTGGCGCTCTTGCCCCAGGCGTTCATGACGAACACATCGTTGACCGCCATGCAGGCGATGGTATCGACGCCCTTGGCACGCAGCGCCGCCGCGTGCTCCAGAAAGCCCGGCAAGTGCTTGGCGCTGCAGGTGGGCGTGAAGGCGCCAGGAACCGAGAACAGCACCACACGTTTGCCGTCGAACAGCTGCGCCGTGGTGAAATCCTGCGGACCGCTCTCGCCCATGACCTTGAACTTGCCCGCGGGCACTCGGTCGCCGACCTGGATGGCCATTGCTACGATCTCAGGACCGGGCTTCGAGGGCCCAGAGCTTGGCGAGCTGCGCGTACTTCGGATTGCTCGTCGCCCGGTTGAAGGCGCGCACCGCCTCGGAGCTGTTCTTATTGCGCTCATTGGCGATGCCCAGCAGCATGTACGCTTCATCGGCATATTTCAGGTTGCCCTTGGCGATGCCGGCGCTGATGCTCGCGAGCGCCTTGTCGGGCTGCCCGAATCCCAGGTAGGCGGCGCCAATCTGCACCAGGCCGTCGCCCGAAGCAGACGCGGCAGCAGCCTTCTCTTCCTTGGCGATGCTCGCGCGATCGTCGACTGCGCTCCTGCGGACCTTGTCCAACAGTCGCTGACTGCGTTCCTTATCGTGCGGGTCCGAATACAGGTTCTTTGCAAAGGCCTGCTCCAGCACGCTCTGCGCCTCGCCCGGATTCCCCTGGTCGAGCGCGATCTGCGCCATCTCGGTGAAATCAGCGCCACGCTTGAGGATGCCGACCTGCGCCATCAGGCGATAGGTCATGAGCAGCAACCGGTCGTCGGTGGTCTTGTTCTTCAGTACGCCCGCCATCGCATTGGACCAGTAGTCGGGCTTCGGATAATGGAGGATGAGTTTTTCGACCGCGCGGGCTGCGGCGGTCTCATCCTTGACCTTGAGAGCGCAGCTCCAGATAAGGCTCAGGCTCCGCTCAGCCGGTTTGCGGCCCGCCTGCTCATCGCGAGCGACGATCGCCTCCATGCCGCTGAGCGCTTCCTTGAACCTGTTGGTCAGGTAGTAGGACTGTGCAATCAACAGCGGTGTATCGCTGCTGAGGTCGCCAGCGGCGAGCGCGCGCTGCCCGTACTGAATCGCTTTGTCGTAGTCTTTCTGCTGATAGTCGATGCTCATCAGCGTGCGCAGCAGCTGCGGCTTGGAGGTCGAGGGCAGATAGGGAGAATCGATGATGCTCTCTATGGCGTTGGCGGTCTCCGGGTAATTGCTTTGGGCGGCGAAGACCGGCAACTGCATGTAGTGTATGACGTAGTCATCGTAGGCCGTACGCGGCGTGATGGCCGCCGCTTCGCGGGTCTTGGCCAGCACCTCGGCATAGTTTTTAGCCTGCAGCGCATCGTTCGCTGCCTTGAGAGTCTTGGCCACGGCACGACTTACCTGCGGCTCTTCGGCCCGCGACACGCTGCTCACGGCGGCGAAGCCCACAGCCATGGCGACGATCAATACAATACGACTCATGCTCAACCTCTGGTCAGCGTTTGACCGCAAGTGGCCCGTTAAGAACTTCGATGTCTGATCAGCGCCAAGGTTCCCGCGACGCCCGCGGCAGACCCAAATTGCGCCAGCTATCAATCAACTAATCTGAAAACTCGGTCGTATTGACGAAACCGATTTTCCCCATCGAGTTGCGCTGCGCGGAGGCCAGAATCTTGGCGGTGGTGTCATAATGCGAGCGCTTGTCGGGGCGCAGGTGGATCTCCGGCTGGGGATCCCGCTTGCTCTCGCTGCGGAAATACCCTTCCAGCTGGGCCAGATCGACCTTGTTGCCATCCCAGTAGACGGTGTCGTCGAAATCGACGTCAAGATTGACGACCTCGGGCAGCACCGGCGGCGGCGGCTGATCAGTCGGCGGCGGCATGTCGAGCTTGACGGCGTGCGTCTGGATCGGCAGCGTCATGATCAGCGTCACGATCAACACCAACATGACGTCGATGAGCGGCGTCATGTTGACCTCGCACATGATGCCCGACTTGTCACTTCCCGCACTCATTGACATGACTACTGACTCCGCCTGCTAAGACCCGCTCGAACTGCTATGCCGGCCAGGGTGACGCGCTAACGACCAAGGGTACGATCGGGCTCGGTGATGAACCCCACTTTAGTCAGGCCGCCGCGTTGAATGGAGTATAGCGTGCGGCCGATCGCCTCATAGCGCACGCCCGCGTCGCCACGGATGTGCACCTCGGGCTGAGGCACTTTGACGGCCTCATTAACCACGTACTTGATGAGGGTATCCCGATCGGGCACCAGGCGGCCGTTCCACCAGATGTCGCCATTGGCATCCACCGAGATGTTGATGTTTTCCGGCTTGGTCTTGGTGGCGATATTCACCGCTTTTGGCAGTTTGAGCGGCACCGTCTTGGTGATGATCGGAATCGTGATCAGGAAGATGATCAGCAACACCAGCATGATGTCGACCAACGGCGTGGTGTTGATCTCCGACATCACAGTGGGCTCGTCTTCGGTCGACTGGACGTTCATTGACATGGTGTTGTCACCTTTCCCGTGGCGCCCTGATCTTACTTGCGCGCCGCTGCCGCACCGCTATCGCCACCCATGCGGGCGCCGCCCACCAGGTAAGCGTGCAGGTCGCCCGAGAAATTGCGCAGGCTGTCATTCAGGCCCTTGTTACGGCGCAGCAGCCAGTTGTAGCCCAGCACCGCGGGTACCGCCACGAACAGGCCGAGCGCGGTCATGATCAGCGCCTCGCCCACCGGGCCGGCCACCTTGTCGATGCTCGCCTGGCCGGCGACGCCGATGGCGATCAACGCGTTGAGGATGCCCATGACCGTGCCGAACAGGCCGACGAACGGGGCCGTCGACCCGACCGTGGCGAGAAACGACAAGCCATTGGTCAGGTTGCCGCTCACCTCGTCGTTCGCGCGCTGCAGCGCCATCGTGATCCACTCGTGCAGATCGATGCGATCGGTGAGACGCCCTTCATGGTGCGAGGCGGCTCGCAGACCGTCTTCGGCAATGAAGCGGAAGTCGTTGCCTTTGGGCAGGCGCTCGACGCCTTCCTTGATCGAGTCAGCGGTCCAGAAGCTCTTCTCGACGATTTTCGACGACTTCTTCAGGGCTCGCTGATCCCACACCTTGGTGAAGATGATGAACCATGAGCCGAGCGACATGATGATCAGGACGATCAGCGTGCCGCGAGAGACAATATTGCCGTTCACCCACAGGGGAATGAGACCATAGACCTGTTCAGTGGCGGCGACGGGGGTATCCATGTTTAATCCTCTTGCTAATCCGGCCTGCGGACCGTGTTAAATAAAAAAACCAAATACTTACGCGCAGCCAGGCGCGATTACTGCGAATCCTTCGGCTTGAACGTTACTTTGTAATCCTTGCAGGCTCGCGCGGGCTTACCCTCGACCGTTCCTGCCTTGAAGCGACCTGCAGCCATGCACTTTCCAGCCGCCTCATCCAGCGAAGGAAAGCCGGAACTGGTGATCAGTGAGATCGGCCCGTCGATCTTGTTGTTGATGCCGATGCAGACCCTGACGATCGCCGAACCCGCCTGCCCCAGGCGCAGCGCCTGCGAAGGGTAATAGTCTTCACCGCAATCGGGTTGCTGCACCGTCTTCACGGGCGTGGAGGCGATTATGGCCACCGGGCGCGGCGGCGGCGGCGCCTTGGTGACCACCACGGCAGGCATATCCATCGGTACGTTTACATTGATGATGGGTATGGGCACGGACGGCGGTGGCGGGCGCTCCATCTCGGGCTTCGGCGGCGGCGGCGGCAAATCCTTGGCCTCATCAGGTTTGATGAGCGTGGTCTCCAGGATCTGGTTCGCCTTCGCGATCACGCTCTGGCCAAAGCCCGTAATGAAGGCCCAGCCAATAAAGCCGTGCACGGCGATGATCGCAGCAAATGCGAGCATGCGGCGCTGGTTGTAACTTGAATCGTGAATACGCGATGTCATAAGTTATTTCGTCTAGCCCTGCATTCGGAGGCCCACCGGGCCAGCCCCATCGTTATTAATAGTCACCTGCGGCGCAAGCAGCCTCAGGCGCCATGACTTTAGCTGCAACTTCCAACCGTGACAACTTTCTTTTTTTAGTCTATCGCCACTGGCGCGGCGCCTGCAATCGGGCTATTCACTACCGGTCCGTGACGGCGCCGAATGATGCACTGCTTACGGACCGGGCGTACTTGGCCAGCACACCGACGGTCGTGTAAGGCTTGCGGGGCCTGAAATTCCTGGCGCGGCGGCGCAGTTCGGCCGCACTCAGCGCCACATCAATGCGGCGCCGGGCGGCATCGATGGTGATGCGGTCGCCATTGCGCAGCAGCGCTATGGGCCCACCGACCGCCGCTTCCGGCGACACATGGCCCACCACGAAGCCGTGGCTGCCTCCGGAAAAACGCCCGTCGGTGATCAGCGCGACCTTGTGCCCGAGGCCCCGCCCGACGATCGCGCCGGTGGGACTCAGCATTTCCCGCATGCCAGGTCCGCCCTGCGGACCTTCGTAGCGGATCACGACCACGTCGCCGGAGCGCACCCGGCCGGCAAGTATCGCCTGTGTGGCCCGTTCCTCACCGTTGTATACGCGCGCCCGGCCGCAGAAATTCAGGCCCTCCTTGCCGGTGATCTTCGCCACCGCGCCCTCCGGCGCGAGGTTCCCGTGGAGCACGACAATGTGGCTGTCTTTCTTGATGGGGTTCGAGAGCGGCCGGATGATGTCCTGCCCGGCCGGGTACGGCGCCACCGACGCCAGGTTTGCAGCCACGCTCTGGCCCGTCACCGTGAGGCACTCCCCATGCAGGAGCCCCGCGTCGAGCAGCATTTTCATGAGTGGCTGGATGCCGCCGATGGCGATCAGTTCCGGCATCGCATAGCGCCCGCTCGGCCGCAGGTCGGCCAGCAGCGGTGTCCGCCGCCCCACGCGCGTGAAGTCGGCCAGCTTGAGCCGGACGCGCGCGGCCTGGGCAATGGCCAGCAGATGCAGCACCACGTTGGTGGAACCGCCAAGCGCGATGCTGACCGTGATCGCATTTTCGAAGGCCTTGCGGGTCAGGATGTCGGAGGGCCGGATACCGGCGCGCAGCAGCGCCACGACCGCCTCGCCCGCGCGCCGACAATCCGCACGCTTCGGATCGCCGACGGCTTCCTGCGCCGAACTGCCCGGGAGACTCAGCCCCAGCGCCTCGATCGCCGAAGCCATGGTGTTGGCGGTGTACATGCCGCCGCAGCTGCCCGGACCGGGAATCGCGGTGCGCTCGACTTCGTCGACTTCGGCATCCGTGATCGTGCCGGCCGCGCGCGCGCCGACCGCTTCGAACACCGAGACAATGTCGCGGCGCTGCGCACCGAGGCGGATCGTGCCGCCGTAGACGAACACCGCCGGGCGATTCAGGCGCGCGATGGCCATCGCGCAACCGGGCATGTTCTTGTCGCAGCCGCCGATGGCGACCAGGCCGTCAAAGCCCTCGGCGCCCACCACCGTCTCGATGGAATCGGCGATCACTTCGCGCGACACCAG
>JAYTXT010000229.1:0-2571 GCA_043742765.1 Gammaproteobacteria bacterium
CCAAAACAGCTCGAGCGCTGGGCGGCACAGGATATCTACGGTGCGATCCGCAAGGCGGCGAAGGGGCGTCCGGCCTTCGTGTTGCATGACGGCCCACCCTATGCGAACGGCGTGATCCATCTGGGACATGCGCTCAACAAGATTCTCAAGGACATCATCGTCAAGGCGCGCACCATCGCCGGGTTCGACGCGCCCTACGTGCCGGGCTGGGACTGTCACGGCCTGCCGATCGAGCTCGCGGTCGAAAAGAAGCACGGCCGGCCCGGGCATAAGCTCGACGCGCGCGCCTTCCGCGCGGCCTGCCGCGAATTCGCGGGCAAGCAGATCGACTCACAGCGCGCCGATTTCAAGCGGCTCGGCGTGTTCGGCGATTGGGAGCGGCCCTATCTGACCATGGATGCGCGTTACGAAGCGCAGCAGATCCGCGCGCTCGGCAAGATCATCGACAACGGCCATCTGTATCGCGGCCTCAAACCCGTGCACTGGTGCCTCGACTGCCGCTCGGCGCTCGCCGAGGCCGAGGTGGAATACGAGGATCGGACCTCGACCGCCATCGATGTCGCGTTTCGCTGCGTCGACGGCGCCGACTTCGTGCGCCGACTAAGTGCCGATGCCATCTCTTTGGGCGCTGCCCCGGTGTCGCTGGTGATCTGGACGACGACGCCGTGGACGTTGCCGGCTAACGAAGCGGTGGCCCTGCGGAGCGATCTGGAATACACCTGCGTGCTCGTCGAGCGCAACGGCGCGACGGAAGCGCTGTTGCTGGCGGACGGCCTGCTCGCGGCCTGCCTGGCCCGTTACGGCCTTGCCGGGAAGATACTCGGCCGCTGCACCGGCGCGGCACTCGAGGGCCTGAAGCTCGAGCATCCCTGGCTCGCCAAGCAGGTGCCCGTGATCCTCGGCGACCACGTCACGCTCGAGGCGGGCACCGGCGCCGTGCACACCGCGCCCGCACACGGGCAGGAAGATTTCACCGTCGGCAAGCTCTACGGCCTGCCAGTCGTGAATCCGGTTGGACCGGATGGGCGCTTTGCGCCTGGCACAGAATTGGTTGCCGGGCTGAAGGTCGATGCAGCAGGCCCAGTGATCGTCGCGAAACTTCTCGAGCGCGGGCGGCTCCTGCACCAGGAGCCGCATCCGCACAGCTATCCGCATTGCTGGCGCCACAAGACGCCGTTGATCTTCCGCGCCACCTCGCAATGGTTCATCAGCATGGACAGTCGCGGCCTGCGCGCCGGCGCGCTGCGCGACATCAAGCAAGTAAAATGGACGCCCGAGTGGGGCGAGTCGCGCATCACCGGCATGATCGAGAATCGCCCCGACTGGTGCCTCTCGCGCCAGCGTACCTGGGGCGTGCCGATCACGCTGTTCACGCACCGGATTACGGGCGCGCTGCATCCGCGCACCCAGGAACTCATCGCGCAGGTGGCCGCGCGCGTCGAGCGCGAGGGGATCGATGCCTGGTTCGCGCTCGATCCCGCCGAACTGCTCGGCACCGAGGCGGAGCAGTACGAGAAGGCCGCCGATGTCATGGACGTGTGGGCCGACTCAGGGTTGTCGTTCGAGTGCGTCGCTGCGCTGCGCGATGATTTCAGCTCGCCGGTTGATCTCTACCTCGAGGGCTCGGACCAGCACCGCGGCTGGTTCCACAGTTCGCTGCTGATGTCCGAGGCCCTGTACGCGCGCGCGCCCTATCGCGGCGTGCTCACGCACGGTTTCACGGTCGATGAGAAAGGCCGCAAGATGTCCAAGTCGCTGGGCAATGGCATCGAGCCCCAGGAAATCATCAAGACCCTGGGCGCCGACATGCTGCGGCTGTGGGTGGCGGCGACCGACTTTGCCAACGAGATGAGCCTGTCGCAGGAAATCCTCAAGCGCATGAGCGATTCCTACCGGCGCATGCGCAACACCGTGCGCTTCCTGCTCGGCAACCTGCACGACTTCGAGCCCTCGCAGGCCCTGCCGGTGGAGCAGTTGGTCGCGCTCGACGCTTACGCGCTCGAACGCGCCCGCGAGCTGCAGGGCGAGATCGACGCGGCGTATCGCGATTACCAGTTTCATCTCATCTACCAGAAGCTGCACAACTTCTGCGTCGTCGACCTCGGCGGCTTCTACCTCGACATCATCAAGGACCGCCTGTACACCACGCCCGCGGCGAGCCAGGCGCGCCGTTCGGCGCAGACCGCGATGTGGCACATCGCCGAGGCGATGGCGCGTTGGCTGGCGCCGATCCTCTCCTTCACCGCCGAGGAGATCTGGCGCGAGTTGCCCGGGCCGCATGCTGAATCGGTGTTCCTCGCCACCTGGTATCAACTGCCCGCGGCTGCCACACCGCCGACGGCTATCGATTGGACCGCGCTGATCGCGTTGCGCACTGATGTGGCGCGGGAACTCGAGCGACTGCGCGTGGCCGGCGAGGTCGGCGCGCCTCTCCAGGCCGAGCTCGACGTGTACTGCACGGCCGAGCAGTTTGCGCGGCTCAACACTCTGGGCGACGAGTTGCGGTTCCTGATGATCACCTCGAAGGCGCGCGTCCATCGCGTCGAGGCTGCGCCCGCCGGCGCGGTGGAA
>JAYTXT010000230.1:0-7341 GCA_043742765.1 Gammaproteobacteria bacterium
TTCGAACGCGCCGGCATGGCGGTGTTCGTGGCCATGCTGTTCGACGGGCTCGACGGGCGCGTCGCGCGACTGACCGGCACCGAAAGCGCCTTCGGCAAGGAATACGACAGCCTCGCGGACATGGTTGCCTTTGGCGTCGCGCCGGCGATCGTTGCCTACCAATGGGGCGTGGCGCGCATCACCGAATACGGCGGCGCCTGGGGGCGACTGGGCTGGCTTGCGGCGTTTTTCTATGCGGTCACGGCGGCGCTGCGCCTGGCGCGCTTCAACACCCGTGTCAGCACCACGGACAAGCGCTATTTCGAAGGGCTCCCGAGCCCCTCGGCGGCGGCGCTCGTGTCCGGGTTCATCTGGGCGTTCAACGAGTGGCGCGAGCCCGGGCTCCCGGGGCTGGTGATCGCCTTTACCGTGACCGCGCTCGCCGGTGCGCTGATGGTGAGCCCGTTCAGTTATCCGAGTTTCAAGAATATTGATCTGACCAAGCCGGTACGTTTTGTCTCGCTGGTGACGGCCGTGGTGGTCGTGTTCATCGTCATCGCCGGCGACCCCTCGCGTGCGCTGTTGTTGAGTTTCGGCTGCTACGCGCTGGTGCCGCCGCTGGTCTGGATCTGGCGACGCCTGCGCCGCATGCAGCGTGCCGAGCGGGCCTAGGATGAGGGCCGACGCGGCGCGCCGTTCGCAGTATCTGCAGGCGCTGGGAATCGATCGCTGGAGGCCGCGCCGGCTGGCTCCGGGCAGCTGGGAGGCCCTGGCCGGTGAAGTGCGCGGCTGCACGCGGTGCGGACTGCACGCCACGCGTACGCAAACGGTCTTTGGCGTCGGCCACACGCAAGCCGAACTGCTGGTGGTTGGCGAAGCGCCCGGCGCTGATGAAGACCGGCAGGGAGAACCGTTTGTCGGCCGGGCCGGACAGCTCCTGAACTCGATGCTGCGCGCCATGCGCGCGCCACGAGAAACGGTGTATATCGCCAACGTCCTCAAGTGCCGGCCGCCGGGGAATCGTGATCCCGCGTCCGAGGAGGTGCGTTGTTGCCTGCCGTACCTGCAGCGCCAGATCGATCTGCTGGCGCCGCGCCTGATGCTGGCGGTCGGACGCATCGCGGCGCAAAGCCTGCTGGCCACCGATACCCCGATCGGCAAGCTGCGTGGCGCCGTGCATCGCTTCGGCACCCAGGGCACGCCGCTGATCGTGACCTATCATCCGGCTTACCTGCTGCGCAGCCCCAGTGAGAAGCGCAAATCCTGGGTTGACCTGCGCTTCGTGCAGCGCGAGCTTGTGCGCTTACGTGCAGAGCCGCGAGCGACGGTGGGTTAGCCCATGTCTGCGGCGCATGAGGCGCTCGGCTTGCCGCAGATGCAGCTGCGGCCCATGAGCGAAACGGATGTCGCGGCGGTGCTCGAGATCGAGCAACGGGCCTACCCGTTTCCCTGGACCGCGGGCATCTTCAGTGATTGCCTGAGAGTGGGCTATCACTGTGCAGTGCTCGAGTTTGATGTCGTCACAGTTGGCTACGGCATCATCGCCAGCGGCGCCGCCGAGGCGCACCTGCTGAACGTGTGCGTGCGCGAGGAGTTCCGCAACCGCGGTTTCGGCCGCGCGCTGATCAGGCATCTGCTGGAGCTGGCCGCGGCTGCCGGCGCCGCCGTCGTGTTTCTCGAAGTGCGGCCGGTCAACACCGGCGCCATCCGCCTCTATGAGGCCATGGGTTTCCACCAGATCGGCGTGCGGCGCGGCTATTACCAGGCAGCGGACGGGCGTGAAGACGCGCTGGTCATGCGTCGCGCCGCCGACGCCGCCTAGCACTCACACATGAGTTCCTTCGACCAGGAAATCCTGCGGCGCCGCACCTTTGCGATCATCTCGCACCCGGACGCCGGCAAGACCACGCTGACCGAGAAGCTGCTGCTGTTTGGCGGCGCGATCCAGATGGCCGGCACCGTCAAGGGACGCAAGGCGGCGCGCCACGCCACTTCCGACTGGATGCGCCTCGAGCAGCAGCGCGGCATCTCGATCACCAGCTCGGTGATGCAGTTTCCGTATCGCGACTGCGTCGTCAACCTGCTCGACACGCCGGGTCACGAAGATTTTTCCGAAGACACCTATCGCACATTGACGGCGGTCGATTCCGCGCTCATGGTCATCGACTGCGCCAAGGGCGTGGAACAACGCACCATCCGGCTGATGGAGGTTTGCCGGCTGCGCGCCACGCCGATCATGACCTTCGTCAACAAGCTCGACCGCGATGGGCGCGCGCCCATCGAGCTGCTCGATGAAATCGAGGCGGTCCTGAAGATCCACCCGACGCCCGTGACCTGGCCGATCGGCATGGGGCGCGAGCTTATCGGCATCTATCACCTGCTCGAAGACCGCATCTACGTATACGAAGCGGGCGAGCGCGGCCGTGTGGGCGGTAACCGTATCATCGACGGGCTGGATTCCGACGGCGCGCGCGAGCTGCTGGCCGAGGGCTACGCTGCCTACCGCTCCGAAGTGGAACTGGTGCGCGGCGCGACCGTGGCCTTCAACCAGGCCGCTTACCGCGCCGGCGCGCAGACGCCGGTGTTCTTCGGGTCGGCGATCAGCAATTTCGGCGTCGAGGAACTGCTGCGCGCCTTCATCGAGCATTCGCCGCCGCCCCTGGCGCGTGCGACCCGGGAGCGCAGCGTCGAGCCGCTGGAGCCGGCGCTGAGCGGTTTCGTGTTCAAGATCCAGGCCAACATGGATCCGGGGCATCGCGACCGCATCGCCTTCATGCGCCTGTGCTCGGGCCGCTACCAGCGCGGCATGCGCATCTATCACACGCGTCTGCGCAAGGAGGTACGGGTTGCCGACGCGCTCACCTTCATGGCCGCCGATCGTGCCCAGGCCGAAGAGGCCTACGCGGGCGACATCATCGGTCTGCACAACCACGGCACCATCAACATTGGCGACTCATTCAGCGAGGGCGAGGCGCTGGCCTTCACCGGCATTCCGGATTTCGCGCCAGAGATGTTCCGCCGCGCCGTGCTCAAGGACCCGCTGCGCATGAAGGCGCTGGCCAAGGGGCTGGCGCAGCTGTGCGAGGAGGGCGCCACGCAGCTGTTCAAGCCGTTGCGCAACGCTGAGCTGATTCTCGGCGCGGTCGGCCAGCTGCAGTTCGAGGTGGTGGCCTTCCGTCTGGCTGACGAGTACGCTGTGCAGTGCGTGTTCGAGAACATCAACGTGTACACGGCGCGCTGGGTCAGCGCCGCAGATGAGCGCAAACTGCAGGAGTTCCAGGTGAAGGCCTACGATCATCTGGCGCGCGATCACAGCGGCGCACTCGTGTACCTGGCGCCTTCGCGCGTCAACCTGCAGCTCACGCTGGAGCGTTGGCCGGAAATCCGCTTCAGCGAAACGCGCGAGCACCTGGCGGGCGGTGCCGAATGAGCCGCTGGTACCTGCGCCGGCCGGTCCTGGCCTGGGCAATGTACGATTGGGCGAATTCAGCATTTGCCACCACGGTCATGGCCGGGTTTTTCCCGGCGTTCTTCCGACAGTACTGGAGCCTCGGCGCCGATCCGACCACGGCCACCTTTCGCCTGGGGCTCGCCAATGGCCTGGCGGGTCTGTTCATCGCCATGCTGGCGCCGATCCTCGGCATCCTCGCCGATCGCAGCGCGCGGCGGCGCTGGTTCCTGTTGAGCTGGACGCTGCTGGGGGTGTTGGCGACCGGCGCACTTTACGGCGTCAGCAGGGGCCAATGGGGCATGGCCGCCGGATTGTTTGTGCTGGCAACCATGGGCTTCAACGGGGCCATCGTCTTCTACGACGCGCTGCTGCTGCAGGTCGCCGAGCCCGATGACTACGACCGCGTGTCGGCCTACGGCTATGCGCTCGGCTACCTGGGTGGCGGGCTGCTGTTCGCGCTCAACGTCGTGATGACGCTGCATCCGGTCTGGTTCGGTCTCAGCGATACCGCGGCCGCCGTGCGCTTTTCCTTTTTGACCGTTGCGCTCTGGTGGCTGGTGTTCTCAATTCCACTGGCGCTCGGCGTGCGCGAGCCGAAGGCCACTGCTACCGCGCAGACGCGGCCCAGCGCCTGGCGCGAACTTGTGCGTACCACGCGTGAAATGGCGGCCTGCCGGCCGCTGTGGATGTTCCTGCTGGCCTACTGGCTGTACATCGACGGCGTGAATACGGTCATCAAGATGGCGGTCGACTACGGTGGTGCGCTGGGTCTGCCGACCTCGGGTCTGATGGCCGCGCTGCTGTTGACGCAGTTCGTCGCCTTTCCCGCCGCGCTCGTCTACGGATCGATCGGCAATCGCGTCGGCCCACGCCCGGCGATCCTCGCCGGGCTCGTGGTCTACATCGGCGTGACCCTGTGGGCCACGCGGCTCGACAGCATGCAGGCCTTCTTCGGCTTGGCCGTCATCATCGGGCTCATCCAGGGTGGTGTGCAGAGCCTGTCGCGATCGCTGTTCGGACAGTTCGTGCCGAGCGGCAAGTCCGCCGAATATTTCGGTTTCTACAACATGCTCGGCAAGTTCGCGACAGTGCTCGGGCCGGTGCTGATCGGCGTCACCGCCAAGGTGACCCTGAGCTCGCGCAGCGGCATCGGCTCGGTGGCATTCCTGTTCCTCGCCGGCGCGGTGCTGTTGTGGTTCGTGCGGGTACCCGATCACGCCGCACATTCGCCGGGTTCCTGAGCGGAGTATGCCGATGCGCGAAGTGTTCACCGGCCGGTGCCTGTGCGGCGCGATCCGTTACCAATGCGGGCCCTTGCGCTACCCACCGACACTGTGCCACTGCGAGTCTTGCCGGCGCGCATCCGGCGCCCACGCCCTTGGCTGGGTGACGGTAAACGCCGGCGATCTTGAGTACAGCGCCGGATCGCCGCGGGAATTTGCCTCCTCAGCGGGAGTGCAACGCGGATTTTGCGGCCACTGCGGCACGCCGTTGACGTACCGCAGCGCGCAGCGTCCCGGCGAGGTCGACCTCACCATCGGCAGCCTTGATGAGCCATCGCGTGCCGCGCCCGTTGATCACATCTGGATGCAGGACGCGCCTGACTGGGACCGGCCGCAGGACGGATTGCCGCAGCACGCCGCCACGCGCAGCCGCCCCTGAACTAACGAAAGGCGCGCGCCGCGCGCAGGAACTCACGCAGCTCGGCAGCCGGGGCCGGCGGACCGTAGCGCAGCTGCGCGTAGCGCTCGGCCAGTGGCCGCAGAGCCGCCGCGACCGTTGGTTGTGTGAGCGCGAGCCGGTCGCAGGAGGCGAGCACGCCTTCGTGCGGCGCACGCACGTGCCCGGCACGTGCCAGCCGCCGGTCGATGCGCCGCCAGGCGCGAGTGAGCGCATCCGGGCGCGTGGCGCGTGCCAGGCGGCGCAGCGTCCAGGCGATCCACGCCAGCCAGGCGCACATGCCGGCGCCGAGCGCGATCGCCAGGGTCTGCCAGTCGCGGTCGCCGAATCCCAGTCGGTCCGCCAGCTTGAGTTGTTTGGCAAAATTGAAACCGACCACGTCATCCTGCCACCAGGCATTGAGTGCGTCCCAGGCCTGGAGCGTTGTGGTCAGCCAGGGGCTGGCGCCCAGCAGACGGAAGGCACCGCTGCCGAGGCCGTCGCCAAACTGCAGCAGTTCACGGTTCAGACGGTCCGGCGCCACCACCGCAGTCGGGTCGGCGCGCAGCCAGCCGCGCCCGGGCAACCAGACTTCCGCCCAGGCATGGGCGTCGGATTGGCGCACCAGGAGGTAACCGCCGATCGGATTCCACTCGCCACCCTGGTAACCGGTGACGACCCGCGCCGGTACTCCGCCCGCACGCATCAAGTCGACGAACGCCGAGGCGTAGTGACCGCAGAACCCCTGGCGGGTCCGGAACAGCAGTTCATCGATCGAATCGCGTCCCAGCCGCTGTGGCGTGAGCGTATAGACGAAGCCACCGTTGCGCAGGTAGGCGAAGGCGTTGTTGATGAAGGCGGCGTCATCCACCGCGCGCGCGCGCATCTGGAGTGCCAGTTCACGCGCGCGCGGATTGCGATCCGCCGGCAATGCCAGGTCAATCTGCCGTGCCTCCGGCGCGAGCGCATCGCGCCTCACCGCCAGCGGGTAGGCGGTGAGTTCGTAAGCTCGCGTCTGCAAGATCGGCCGCTGCGAGAGCAACTGGTAATCGCCAGTCTGCAAAACAGAGGCGGTGTCCGGCGGCCGCGACATCTCCAGCGCCACCACCGTGCCGTGCGTATTGGGTTCGAGTGTCTCGCTGTAGTGATAGGCGGGTCCGCGGTATTCCAGCGTGCCGGTGGCCGTCGCCGCGCCACGGTGGCGGCGCCAGGTAAAGCCGTCAAAATCGTGCAGCACCGGACCACGCCAGTAACGTTGCACCACCGGCGGCGGCGGACCGTCAAAGCGCGCGCGCAGCGCCGGCTCATCGGATTCGGTGAGCCGCGCGATTCTCCCCGGACTCATCTCCTCGCCAAGTCCCGTGATTGCCTCGTCATCGCCGGCGATCGCCCAGAACGCTCCGGGCAGGCGCGGGAAGAACAGGAAACACACGATCGCCAGCGGCAACGCGTACAGCAACTGCCGCGCTGATTCGCGCAACAGTGTTGGCGCGGTGAGCGGTGCGCCGCCGGTGAGTCCGCGCAGCGAGGCCGCGCTCAGCCACAGGCACAGGACATAGACCGGCAGGCGCCAGAATTGTTGCCGGTCCAGGCAGGCGGCGAGCAGCAGGAACAGCGTCGCCCCGCAGATGACGTGCCAGTCGCGCGTCGAGCGTGCCTCGAAGAGTTTGGCGGCGGTCATCGCCACCAGCAGCGTGGCGCCGGCGGCCAGGCCGTTGAGGGTGCGGAAACTCAACAGCACGCCGCTTGTGACGATTACCGCGAAGCCGATGCGCGCCAGCCTCCCGGGTTGCGGGAACCCTCGCAGCACGGCGCGCAGATGCCAGGCCGTGGCCAGCACCAGCACGGGCAGGCACCACCAGGCCAGATGATGCGCGTTGATCGCCGCGGCTGTGAACAGGGCCGCGATCGGCAGCAATGATCCACTGCGCTCCGGGCCGGGCAGTTTCATGACGGCCCGGCGCCGTAGAGCGCGAGCTGGCGCAGCAGCACGGTGCGATGCGCCGCGCCGCGGCCCAGCGGCGCCTCGGCGCCCGGGAGTTGCAGGCCACAGGCCGCGTCGAGCCGTGCGCATTCGCCGATCCAGGCCGCGAGCTGGCTGAGGCGCGCTTCCAGCTCGAGGGATTCGAGGCCGGTGAAGCTGAACAGGTAATCGCTCCCGCCGCTGCCGGCGTACTGGGCGACCAGCAGCGGCGCGCCGCGCGCCCAGGCTTTCCAGGCGATGCTGCGCGGACTGTCGCCGCTCTGGTAGG
>JAYTXT010000231.1:0-6270 GCA_043742765.1 Gammaproteobacteria bacterium
ACCGAACTGGTGACAGCGGTGATGCCGGTCGCCGGGTCTGGCCAGGGTGTCACGGCGCAGATCGAGGCGCTCAGGAGCCGTCCCGACAGCGTCGTTGACCTGGACCTCGACAGCCTGGAGTCCACCAGCGATCCGGCCGGCAAGCTCGATCTGGACGTCGGGCACAGCACGCCGGCGACCGAAGCGGCATTCGCCGCCACGCAGCGCCTGGTGGCCGAGCCGGCGTTCAGTGAGGCGGAACCGGCGACTATGAGCGAAGTGGGCACCAAGCTCGACCTGGCCCGGGCGTACATGGACATGGGCGATCCGGAAGGTGCGCGCAGTATTCTCGAGGAAGTGCTGGCCGAGGGCTCGGCCTCGCAGAAGACCGAGGCCCGCCGGCTGATCGATTCGCTCCCCGGGTGACGCCAGCTAGCCGGTAGCAGGCCATGGGCCGCATTGCGGTAGGCATTGAGTACGATGGCGCCGCTTTCCATGGCTGGCAGCGCCAGTCCCACGCCAGTTCCGTCCAGGAAACCCTCGAGGCGGCCCTCAGCCGCGTTGCCGACAGCCCCGTTGAACTGACCTGTGCCGGACGCACGGACGCGGGCGTCCATGCCCGCGCCCAGGTGGCGCATTTCGATACCCAGGCCGAGCGGCTCCCCCGCGCCTGGCTGTTCGGCGCCAACAGCGCGCTGCCCGCAGCGGTGAACCTGCGCTGGGTGTTCCCGGTCCCTGGCCACTTTCACGCGCGTTTCGGCGCCCTGCGCCGCTGCTACCGCTACCTGCTGCTCAACCAGCCGACCCGCTCGTCGCTGGCGGCGGGGCGCGCCCTGGTGGTGTACCGGCCGCTGGACACTGAGGCGATGCAGGCCGCGGCGGACGACCTGGTCGGCGAGCATGATTTCAGCGCCTTTCGCGCCGCCGAGTGCCAGGCGCGCTCGCCCGTGCGCCGCATCGAATCCCTGAGCGTCCGCCGCCGCGACGCCTGGATCTGCGTCGAGGTGACCGCCAACGCCTTCCTGCAGCATATGGTGCGCAACATCGTCGGCACGCTGCTGGCGGTCGGTCTGGGCGACGCGCCCACCAGCCGGGCGCGCGAGCAGCTGGAATCGCGGCAACGGCGCACCGGCGAGGCCACCGTCGCGGCTCACGGCCTGTACCTCTGGCAGGTGGATTACCCGGCAGAGTTCGGCCTGCCTGGCGATTCCGCTATCATCGACAGCCTCGAAGCCGCAGGGGGTTGAACCTCACTTGTCGTGGTTTGAAAAAATCGTCCCGTCGCGGATCAAGACCGAACGGCGCTCGCGCTCGGTGCCCGAAGGCCTGTGGATCAAATGCCCGGCCTGCGACGGGGTACTCTATCGCGCCGAGCTCGAGCGCAACCTCAATGTCTGCCCCAAGTGTGCGCACCACATGCGCATCGGCGCGCGCGCGCGGCTCCTGTCCTTCCTGGATCCCGAGGGGCAGCAGGAAATCGGCGCGCGGTTGCAGCCCGAAGATCCGCTGAAATTCAAGGACAGCAAGCGCTACAAGGACCGGCTGGCGCAGGCGCAGAAGGCGACGGGCGAGCGCGACGCGCTGATCGCGCTCGCCGGCGCGCTGCACGGCGAGCCGGTGGTGGCCTGCGCTTTCGAATTTCAGTTCCTCGGCGGCTCGATGGGCTCGGTCGTGGGTGAACGCTTCCGCCGCGCCGTCGAGCATTGCGTGCGGCAGCGTTGTGGCCTGGTGTGCTTCTCGGCGACCGGCGGCGCGCGCATGCAGGAGGCGCTTATTTCGCTGATGCAGATGGCCAAGACCAGCGCCGCGTTGGCGCGGCTGTCGCGGGCCGCGCTGCCGTTCATTTCGGTGATGACCGACCCGACCACCGGCGGCGTGTCGGCGAGCCTGGCAATGCTGGGTGACCTCAACGTCGCGGAACCGCGCGCCCTGATCGGCTTTGCCGGCCCGCGCGTGATCCAGCAGACGGTGCGCGAAACCCTGCCCGAGGGCTTCCAGCGCAGCGAATTTCTGCTCGAGCACGGCGCCCTCGACCTGATCATCGATCGCCGCGACATGCGCGACCGGCTGGCGGCGCTCCTGCGCCTGCTGCAGCAGCGGCCGGCGCTCGCCACCGCCTAGACTCGGGTGGGCGCCATGGCTGCCGGGCGCTCGCTGGCCGAATGGCTGGCCTACCAACAGGATCTCCACCCAAAGGCCATCGACCTCGGTCTCGAGCGCGTGCGCACAGTCGCGGACCGGCTGGCGCTGCTGCCACTGCCCGGCCGCACCGCCATCGTGGGTGGCACCAACGGCAAGGGTTCGAGCGCCTCGCTCCTGGCGGCGCTGGGCCAGGCACACGGCGCACGGGTCGGCCTGTTCACCTCGCCACACCTGCTGCGTTACCAGGAGCGTGTTCGGGTCAATGGCGACGAAGTGAGTGACGCTGCGTTGTGCGCGGCCTTCGAACAGATTGAAGCCGCGCGCGGCGGCGTGTCCCTGACCTACTTCGAATTCAATACGCTGGCTGCAATGCTGGTGTTTCGCGCCGCCGCCGTCGACCTGACGGTACTGGAAGTCGGCCTCGGTGGCCGGCTCGATGCGACCAATCTCGTCGACGCCGACGTGGCCGTCTTGTGTTCGGTGGCCATGGATCATCGCGACTGGCTGGGCGACACGCTGGAATTGATCGGCACCGAGAAGGCGGGCATCTTCCGGCCCGGCCAGCCAGTGATCCTCGGCAACGAGCAGATGCCCGCGACGGTGACGGGTGCGGTGAGCGCGCTGGGCTGCGCCGCGCTCGTGGCCGGCGTGGACTTCACCTGGCAGGTGCACGGCGATGGCAGCTGGGATCTGCGCGGCGCGGGCCTGGATTTCGAGCGGCTGCCGCCGCCGGCATTGCCGGGCGCGATCCAGTACCGCAATGCGGCCGTGGCTGTGGCGGCACTGCGGATCGTGCTGGCGCCGCGGGCGAGCGCACACTCTGCTATTGCCGCGGCGCTCCGCGCCGTGAGCCTGCCCGGCCGGCTGCAGTTCGTGCCGGGCGCCATCGAGTGGGTGTTCGATGTCGCGCACAATGAAGCGGCAGCGGCAGTGCTGGCCGCGGAACTGCGCTCGCGCCCGGCCCGCGGCCGCACCTTCGCGGTCTTCGGCATGCTGGGCGACAAGGACGTGGTCGCGGTTGCCGCGCAACTCGAAGCGCTGGTGGATCACTGGCTGCTGTGCACGTTGCCGGGGCCACGCTCGCTCGGGCACCAAGAGCTGCAGCTGCGCATGGGCGCGGTGCACGGCAGGAGCGAACTTGCTGGTGACGTCGAGACCGCGACGCAGCGCGCTGCCGCGCTGGCGCGGCCGGGCGATCGCGTCCTGGTCTGCGGTTCGTTCCACACCGTGGGGCCGGCGTTGCAGGCGCGTCAGCTATACTGAACGCCGTACTGCGCTGAGGTCACGGCAACTTGCAGGATCATCTCAAAGAAAGGCTCACGGGCACGGCGATCCTGGTGGTGCTCGTCGTGCTGCTGGTGCCCGAGATGTTTCGCGGCCGTCCTGCTGTGAGCGTCGAGCACAACAGTGACACGCCGGATGGCCTGCCGCTGCGCACCTACACCATCGACCTGCGCGACATGCCGGCGGCGCAGCCACCTGCGGTGACTACGCTGCCCGTGACGGTGGCAGAAAGGGCGAGCAGGGAAACGCTGGCGCCCGCGCCCGTACTGACTGCCGCAGCCGCGCCCACGACCGGCACGGGCCGTGCGCCGTCAGCAGTACTGGCATCAGCCTCACGATTGGCTCCGGTGTCGACGCCGGCCGGCCAGGCGAGTGGGGCGAATGCGGGTTGGACGGTGCAGGTAGGCTCATTCACGCGTCGCGATTTTGCCGAGCGCATGGTGAAGCAGGTGCGTGCCAAGGGTTTTGCCGTCGAGGCAGCCGGGCCCGATGATCGCGGGCTCTACCGGGTGCGCAGTGCCCCCAACCCGGAGCGCTCCGCGGCGCTGGCTTTGAAGCAGAAAATGCAGGCCCGGGGCCTCAAACCTATCATCAACACCATGCCATGAGACCTGTGCAGGGCCGCAACACGCACAGTGCTGGTAGAATTCCACCGGGTACGGGCTTAACTTTATCCGGGACAGGCCGCTTATGAATTGGACAGATTACGCGATCATCGCGCTGCTGGCGGTCTCCTGCATCGTCGGACTGGTCCGGGGCCTGCTGCGCGAAGTCATCTCGCTGGTCTCGTGGCTTGCCGCAGTGTGGCTGGCCTGGACCTTTGGCAGTACGCTCGAGCCGCATCTGGGCGGTGCGCTGCAGGACGCAGCGGTGCGGCCCTGGGCGGCGCGCGCCATCATTTTTGTCGCTGTGCTGCTGGTCGGCGCCGGCATCGGTGCCATCGTCACGCATTTCGTGCGCTTGTCGATTTTCAGCAGTCTCGATCGGCTGCTGGGCCTGGTGTTCGGCCTGCTGCGTGGTGCCGTGGTGCTGGGCGTGCTGGCGATGGGCTGCCACGCGCTGCGGTTGCACGAGGAACCCTGGTATCGCCAGTCGACTTTGGCGCCGTACGCCGAGCAGGCCGGTAATGTGCTGCGCGGCCTGGTCGGAGAGCGTAAGATTCGCGCCTCGCCGATCACGGCCTGATCAGCAGCAACACCGGAGGTACGCGCATCCATGTGTGGCATCGTCGGCATCGTTGGCACCGGTCCGGTAAACCAGCGCATCTATGATGCGCTCACGGTGCTGCAGCACCGCGGCCAGGATTCTGCGGGCATCATGACCGCTGAAGCGGGCGAGCTGTGTGTGCGCAAGGGCGCCGGCCTGGTGCGCGATGTCTTCCAGCAGCACCACATGCTCGAGCTGCGCGGCAACGCCGGCATCGGCCACGTGCGCTACCCGACGGCCGGCTGCGACAGTGCCGCAGAAGCCCAGCCTTTCTACGTGAACGCGCCCTATGGCATCTGCCTGGCGCACAACGGCAACCTCACCAACGCCGCCGAGCTGGCGGATGTGCTGACGCGCGAAGAGCGCCGGCACCTCAACAGCGAATCCGATTCCGAAGTGCTGCTCAACGTGCTGGCCTCCGAGCTGCAACGGGTGGGCACGCCGCGGGTGACACCCGCCGATATCTTCGCGGCCACCAGCGCGGTCTACCGGCGTTGCCGCGGCGGCTATGCGGTAGTGGTCATGGTCATCGGCCATGGGGTGCTTGGTTTCCGCGATCCCAACGGCATCCGCCCGCTGGTGCTGGGCGAGCGGCGCACGGCGCGCGGCACCGAATACATGCTGGCGTCCGAAAACGTCGCGCTCGACATACTGGCATTCAAGCTGGTGCGCGACGTGGCCCCCGGCGAGGCGGTATTCATCGACGAGCAGGGGCGTCTGCATTCGCAACAGTGCGTGGCCACCGTGCGCCATACCCCCTGCATCTTCGAATACGTGTATTTCGCGCGCCCCGATTCGATCATCGACAATATCTCGGTGTATCGCGCCCGCATGCGCATGGGCGAGCGGCTGGCGGACAAGATCCGGCGCGTGCACCCCGATCACGACATCGATGTGGTTATCCCGATTCCCGATACCAGCCGCACCAGCGCGCTGCAGATGGCGCAAAAACTCCGCATCAAGTACCGCGAGGGCTTCAACAAGAACCGCTATATCGGCCGCACCTTCATCATGCCCGGGCAGGAATTGCGGGAAAAATCGGTGCGGCGGAAGCTCAATGCCATCGACCTGGAGTTTCGCGGCAAGAACGTGCTGCTGGTCGACGATTCCATCGTCCGCGGCACCACCTCGGCGCAGATCATCGAGCTGGCCCGCGAGGCGGGGGCGCGCAAGGTGTATTTCGCCTCGGCCGCGCCGCCGGTGCGCTATCCGAACGTCTACGGCATCGACATGCCGGCCGCGAGCGAACTGGTTGCCGCGGGTCGCAGCGATGAGGAAGTCGCGCGGCTGATCGGCGCCGACTGGCTGGTCTACCAGGACCTGACCGACCTGGTCGCCGCCTGTCAGCACGACAACGCCAAGATCAGTGAATTCGATACCTCCTGTTTCTCCGGTGAATACGTCACCGGTGATGTGACGCCCGAATACCTCTCCCAGCTGCAGCGCGATCGTTCGGATGCCGCGCGTACCCGGCGCCGTGCGGGCACGCATGGTTCGCTCCGGGTCGTCAGCGGCTCCTGACGGGCGTTGGCGCCGTGCGGGCGCAACCCGGTACCGGTGACATGCTGCGCGCACGCTCGCTGCTGCTGGAGAGCTTTGCGGCTGCGGCCGCTGCGGCCGACATGAACGCCTGGCCGCAGATTCTCGCGGGCGCCGCGG
>JAYTXT010000232.1:0-17424 GCA_043742765.1 Gammaproteobacteria bacterium
GCGTGACCGCAGCCAGCGCTTCCGGTTGCTCACCCAGGTCGCCGCCTGCGCGCGGCGCACCATTGGGATTCTGTGACTCACGTCGCGCCTGCTGCTGCACTGTGGCCTGGCCGAGCGTGAGTCCGGCGCCCGCCAGCACCGCCCGGAGCTGTGGCATGGCCTGCTCGAGCGCCGCGCGGGTCTCGACGTGCGCCGCGGTGAAAGTGACCTTGACGTTCGCGTCCTGCAGGTCGATGTGCACTTCCAGCGGCCCCAGGTGTGCGGGCGAGAGCCGCAGTGTTGCCGCTTGCACTTTCTCGTTGCTCAGGATCAGCACCTGCGCGGCCAGCGCTTGTGGCCAGTGCCGCTCGTGCACCGGAGTCGCAACGCTCCGTTCCACCGGGTTCGGACTGGCGGCCGTGACAGCGCGCAAGGCGACTGCCATATCCATGACCGTTGCCACCGCGTTGCCGGCGGTGGTGGCCGGCGCCGCGGCCGGCCGCTGCCCGGTCGCGCCGCGCGCATCCGGATCACGGTGGTCGGTAAGCCGCCCGGACAACTCAGCGCCAGGCGCCGCGGCGATAATCGCCGTGGCGTTGACTCCCGGCGGCCCATCCGTGCGCGCACTGGCAGGCGCAGCGCCGCCCGCGTCAGTGATGATCGGCGCAGTGACACCGGAAACGTTACGCGCGGTCACGTCTTCGGCGGCCACTTGCCGGTCGGTTCCGCCAGAGTCTGCGGCCGGTGCGCTGCGAGGCGCGAGCACGCTCTGCTGCTGGAGCCATTGCAGCACGACGGCCAGCAGTGCCGCGCCTGGGTCAGGCGCTGCTGCTGGTGCCGCGGTCGGCTCCAATTCTGATTTGTCAGTGTTGCCGGCGCTGGCGGCCGTCACTTCATCGTCGTTGCCGCCGCGCGCGCCCGTGCTCAGCACCTCCAGCGCCGGCGCGACTGGCGACGCCTCAGGCGGAAACAGCGCCAGCAGCAGATCCGCCGGCAACGCCGCGGCAGCGTCTTGCGGCGCCGCAGCGGGTACGGCCGCAGCGGACACCGCCGCAGCGCCGGCCAGCTGCCCGGTTGGTACGGCCGGCAGGGTCGGTGCGCCGGTGGTCGTGGATATTGCGGCCGCGGCGTCCGCTCCGCTGGTCAGCGCCAGCAGCGTTTGCGAAAACGGGGCGGAAACTGCAACGTTGAACGCCACCAGCAGATCAGCGGGCGCGGCATCGGCGCCCGTCGCCGGCAGGCCGCCCTGGATCGCGTTGCGGGCGGGCAGCGTGACGCCCGCGGCGCCGGCGGGTTGCGCCATCATCGCCGCATCCTCGGCTGGTTCGCCAACTCGTCGAGTTCGCGCTGCTGTCGTTTTTCCTGGCTCATGAATTCCTCCCAACGTGCATGTTCGATAACCTTGCCGACCGCCTGTTTGCGGGTCGCCGCGTTGCGCCACAGCTCCAGCAGCTGCGCGCTCTCCGCGCGCAATTGTTCGACGAGCGTGCGCTGCGCGCGTACCGCCTCGGCGAGCCGGGCGATGAAGACCTGCTGTTCGCGCAGGCCGCGCATCGGCGCCCCGCCGCTGGCGCGCGCGTGAAACAGCTGCTGGTACTCCAGCCGGTAGCGCACCAGTTCCTGATAGCGCTGTTCGCCAGCGGTAATGCGCCGCTCGCAATCCGCCAGGCGCAGCGCGCAGTTGCGCTCGTTCTGCCCGGCCAGATCGTGGAGCGGCCGCAGGCGCTGTGCTCGTTTCATGGGTTGTTGCTCCGCGGCGGCGCCGCATCTGGCACCGCCTGCTGCAGCTGGGAAATACTGTCGGCCAGCAGCACGCTCTCATGCATGTCCTGGCGCAGGTAGCTCTCGAGTTGCGGCCAGCTGGCAATGGCTTCATCGACGCGCGGATCCGAGCCGCGTTGGTAGGCGCCAATGGTGATCAGGTCGCGATTGTGTTCGTAGAGCGCTGAGCGCTGACGGAGTCGACGCGCCAGGTCACCGTGCGCCACCGCAACGATGTCGTGCATCACACGACTCACCGACGCCTCGACGTCGATGGCGGGATAGCGGCCGCCGTCGGCAATGCGGCGCGAGAGCACGATGTGGCCATCGAGAATCGCGCGCGCGGCGTCGGCGATCGGATCGTTGTGATCGTCGCCCTCGGCAAGCACCGTGTAGAAAGCGGTGATCGAACCGCCAGTGTTCACACCGTTGCCGGCGCGCTCGACCAGCTGCGGGAGCCGTGCGAACACTGATGGCGGATATCCTTTGGTCGCGGGGGCCTCGCCGATGGCTAGCCCGATCTCGCGCTGCGCCTGCGCGAAGCGGGTGAGCGAATCCATGATCAACAGCACGCTGGCGCCCTGGTCGCGGAAGTACTCGGCGATCGAGGTCGCGAGCCAGGCACCGTGCAGGCGCATCAGCGGCGGATGGTCGGCCGGCGTGGCGACCACGACCGCACGTGCCAGACCGGACGGACCGAGTATCGTCTCGATGAATTCCTTCACTTCGCGACCGCGCTCGCCGATCAGCCCGACGACGATGACGTCGGCCTGCGTGTAGCGCGCCATCATTCCGAGCAGCACGCTCTTGCCGACGCCGCTGCCGGCGAACAGGCCAATGCGCTGGCCGCGCCCCACGGTCAGCAGGCCATTGATGGCACGCACGCCGACATCGAGAGGTTCGGTGATGCGTCGGCGCGCCAGCGGATTGATCGGGGTTCCGGTCAGGCGCACGCGCGTGGTCACTTGGATAGGCCCGCGGCCGTCGAGCGGCTCGCAGGCCCCGTCGACCACGCGTCCCAGGAGCCCTCGGCCCACGCCCACAGTGCCCGTGCCCGGCCGCGGCAGTACCCGCGCCCCCGGCTTCAATCCGTGGATGTCGCCGGTCGGCATCAGATAGAGGTTCTCGCCCGCGAAACCGACGACCTCGGCACCGATGTGCATATCGTCGGCGGTGACGATTTCACAGCGATCACCCACTGCCGCCTGGCAACCACTCGCCTCGAGGGTGAGGCCCACCATCCGCGTCAGTCGGCCGGCGACTGGCGGCGGCGGCAGTTCGGCCAGGCGCGCGGTGCTGCGCTCGAGCGCCCGCACCCAGCGCTGCTGCGCGGCCGGCAGCGCGGGGCTCATGATTGTGCCCCGTTGGCTTGATAGCGTTCATCACCCAGTACGGCGACGATGGCCGCGCCGAGCCGGGTTTCCACCAGGGCGTCAATGCTGGAATTCTCGCTGCTGATGCGACAGCCGCCGCGGGTGATCACCGGATCCTCGATGAGGGTCCAGGCACGTTCGGCGGCGGGCTCGGCGAGCCGCTCGCGCACCAGCGCGGCGTCCTCCGGATGCAGATGAATCCTGACCTCACGTGCCGCCGCGGGCAGCAGCGCCACGGTTTCGCGGATCACCGCGATGATCTGCTCGGGCTGGGTCCGCAGTTCACGGCGCACCAAATGCCGGGCAATGGCGCCAGCCAGCGTGGCCAGCTGCTGCAGCACGCTCGCGTCCAGGTCGGCCAGCGGCCGGGCCTGCAGGTTCAGCACGCCATCGAGCCGCGCCACGCGCGCACGCAATTCGTCGGTGAGCGCCTGCTGCTCGCCGAGCGCGGCCGTGCGGCCGGCGGCGCGTCCGGCCGCGAAGCCCTGCTCCCAGGGTTCGCGCTCAAGCAGGTTGAGATCGGTGACACGGCGCTGACCGACGACCGGTCCGTCGACCTGCGGCACGGTCCAGGCCAGCACGGTGGCGGCGCCGGTCTCAGACATATTCTTCTCCGCTCTTGCCGCCGAGCTGCACTTTGCCTTCGTCGGCCATGCGGCGCGCGGTCAGCAGGATTTCCTTTTGCGCGGCCTCGACCTCGCTGAGTTTCACGGGGCCCTTGGCCTCGAGATCGTCCTTGAGCATCTGCGAGGCACGCTCGGACATGTTCTTGAAGAACTTGTCCTTCATCTCCTCGGTGGTGGCCTTCAAGGCGATGATCAGCTTGTCGCCGGGAATTTCGCGCAGCAATTCCTGCATGCCACGATCGTCGATGCTGATCAGGTCGTCGAACACGAACATCAGGTCCTGCAGTTTCTGGCTGAGCTCGGCATCGCTCTTGGTGATCTCCTCGATGATGCGGCCCTCGGGCGCGACGCCGACCAGGTTGAGGATTTCCGCAGCCGCCTTGGGCCCGCCGAAACCAGAGGCCTTGCTGAGCGACTTGCCGGTAAATTGTTTCTCGAGCGCCTCGTCGAGCTCGTTGAGAGCCGCGGGCTGTACGCCGTCGAGCAAGGCAATGCGCACGATCACGTCGGCCTGGATGGCCTGCGGCAGTGCACCGAGTACTTGCGCGGCCTGCTCGGCGTCCAGGTAGGAGAGCACGATGGCGATGATCTGCGGATGCTCGGCGCGCAACATGCCCGCTACGGCCTTGGGCTCCATCCACTTGACGGCCTCGAGGCCACGGCTGCTGCGGCCGCGCAATATGCGATCGATCACACCTCCGGCACGTTCGGTACCCAGCGCTTCATTCATCACTTTGCGCACGTATTCGTCCGAGTTGACGCCCACCGAGGTCTGTTGCTCCACGCGTGAGGCAAAGCGGCCCAGCACGATCGAAACTTCCTCGCGGGACACGCCGCTCAACTGCGCCATCGCCTGACCGACGCGTTGTACGTCCTTGGCGCCGAGGTGCCGAAGCACTTGCGCCGCGTCCTGTTCGCCAAGCGTGAGCAGCAGAATCGCCGCCTGCTCGACTCCGGGCCGGTTCATGCCTGCTTCAGCCATCACTCACCTACCCAGGTCTTGACGACCTGTGCGACGCGCTTGGGATCCTGGGTTACCAGCGTCTTCGCCTGCACCACCTGTTGTTCGTATGCCAGGGTGGGCGCACCGCCGCTGGCTGCCGATCCGGACTCAGCCTGCGCGGGTCCGCCGGCTGCGCCGGCCGGGGCCGGCGTCATCGTCTGCGCGGTGAGATTGCGGATCATGGGGCGCAGCACGCCGAGTGCGATGGCCAGCAACAGCAGGGCCCCTAGCGCCAGGCGCGTGATATCCTGAACCATCGGTCGCTGCCACAGCGGCACGGACTCGGGTTTGAGTTCGGAGCTGTCCGTGTGAAAAGCTTCGTTGACGACGCTGACATTGTCACCACGGGTTTCATCGAAACCCACGGTGCTCTTGACCAGTTTGGTGATGTTGTCGATCTGCGCCGCGCTCAACGCCTGCGCGCTCGACTTGCCGTCGGCACTGACCTTGGCGACATTGTCGAGCAGCACCGCCACGGTCACGCGCTTGATGCGCCCGCCCGGCTGTCGCGTGTAACTCAGCGTACGGTTGATCTCAAAATTGCGCGTCGCCTGCTTGTTGACCGCATCGCCGACCACGGCGGCAGCGGCGACGGCGGCAGCCGGCGCTCCCTTGGTGGCGCCGGGCGGCGCGTTGGCGTTGCCGCTCTGCGGACTGGCCGGCGTGGCGGCCACCACCGTGCCCCCAGCCGGCGGCTGGTTGGTCAGGGAGCCGGGCACGCCGCCGGCGCCGGCAGCGCCGCCTCCGCTCTGCTCGGAGGTCTGTTCGCTGCGTACCACCGCGCTGTCCGGCTTGTATTCTTCGTGGCTCTCTTCGTTCTCGTTGGTCTCGAGATCGACCGTAACCTGGGCGCGTACCTTGCCGGCACCAACCAGCGGCACCAACAGCTCCTCGATGCGTTGCACATAGCTGTCTTCGATGCGCTGGGCGGCGGCAAACTGCTCGGTCTGCAATGCGGATTGCGCTGATCCGGGCGATGAGAGCAGGCGCCCCTGCTGGTCGACGACCGTCACCTGGTCGGCGGCGAGATCCGGAATGCTCGAGGCCACGAGATGAATGATGGCCTGCACCTGCTCGGCCTCCAGCCGACCGCCCGGCCGCAGCTGCAGGAATACCGAGGCGCTCACCGGGTGCCGGTCGCGCACGAAGGCCGATTGCTGGGTGATGGCCAGATGAATCCGCGCCGCGGCGACGCTGCGCAGGCTCGATATGGTGCGCGCCAGCTCGGTCTCGAGCGCGTACTGGTAACGAGCGTTCTCCATGAACTGGCTGACGCCGATGCCGGAATTCTTGTTGATCAGATCGAGTCCGCTGCTGCTGCCTTCGGGCAGGCCCTGCGCCGCGAGCTTGAGCCGCGCGGCATGCACCTGATCGGCGCTCACCATGACCGCGCCGGTATCGTCGCTGAGTTTGTACTTGATGCCCGCGGTCTGCAGCGCCTGCACCACCTGGCCGGCGTCATTGGTCTCCAGGTTGCCGTACAGCAGACTCCAGTTCGGCCCCTGCCACCACAGCATGACCGCGACGCCCGCGGCGACCGCGCCGGCGATGCCGATCAATAACAGCCAGGGGCGCGGGTTGAAGGCCGCGGCGCGCGAGATAACGACGGACGATTCATTGGCCATGGGAGCAATCCATCTAGATCGGCATGTTCATGATTTCCTGGTACACGTTCACCAGGCGATTGCGGACTTCGGTCAGCGCGCGGAATGACACCGACGCTTTCTGGGTTTCGAGCATCACCTGCGCCAGGTCGACGCCGCTGGCGCCGCGCTCGTAGGCGTCGGCGAGCGTGGCAGCCGACTGCTGGCCACGATTGACCGCGTCGATTCCCTGCTTGAGGATCCGGCCAAAGGCGGAAGGGTCCGTGCCGCCGATGCCGGTTACGCCGCCGGCTCCGACCGATCCCGGGGCCGTGGGCGCCGCCGGCCGGACCATGGCCGAGCCGTGGGCCGAGAAACTCCGGATCTGCGACAGCACCTGGTCGATCTGTATCTGGCTCATGCTGCGCTCCAGACGGCCGGGAGAGCGACGCCAGCCGCGCGCATGCGCGCCAGCTTGTAGCGGAGCGTACGCGGGCTGATGCCGAGGCGTTCAGCCATGCGTTCGCGGCTGCCGCTGTCGCGCCGCAGGGCCTCGAGGATCAGTTCATATTCCGTGGCGGCCAGTGCTCCGGCGAGGTTAACCGCGGCGGCGGGCGCGCGCCCGGATCCGGTTCCGGCCGCTGCTGCAGCCGCCGGCGCCTTGGCCACCGCCTTGATCGGTTCGGCGGCACCGAGCTGCTCGAATGAAATGTGTTCGGGTCCGATCAGCGCGCCCTCGCACAACACGAGCGCGCGCTGCATGACGTTGTCGAGTTCGCGGACGTTCCCTGGCCACTCGTGCGCGAGCAGGCGCTGGCCCGCGTCTGCCGCCAGCGCAGGTATCCGTTCACCGGGCCGGCAGTGGCTGGCGAGCAGGCGCATCGCCAGCGGCAGCACGTCATCGCGCCGGCCACGGAGCGGTGTCAGCGCGAGCGGGAAAACATTAAGACGGTAATACAGGTCCTCGCGAAAACGACCAGCGGCGACGTCCTCGCGCAGCCGGCGGTTGGTGGTCGCCAGCACCCGCACGTCCAACGCCAGCGGCAGCCGTGCGCCGAGGCGCTCGACTTCGTGCTCCTGCAACACGCGCAGCAGCTTCGCCTGCAGGGCGAGCGGCATCTCCGAAACTTCGTCGAGCAGCAGCGTGCCGCCCTGCGCCTGTTCGAACTTGCCGGCGTGCGCCGCGTGCGCGCCGGTGAACGCGCCGCGCTCCCAGCCAAACAGGATCGCCTCGAGCATGTGTTCGGGTATCGCCGCACAGTTGACGGCGACGAAGTCGCCGGTGCGGCGTAGTGAATGACGGTGCATGTAGCGCGCGATGACTTCCTTGCCGGTGCCGGATTCGCCGGTGATGAGCACCGTGCATTCGCTCTGTGCGACGCGGCGCGCGAGCCCGAGCAGTTGCACCGAGGCTGCGTCGCAGGCAACCGGGTCCGCGGCGTCGCTGCAGCGAACAGCACCGCTGGCCAGTCCGGTCGGAGTCTCTTTCTGGGTCTGCATCGATGCCTCAGTCGCCTTGTTGATCAGTCCTGCCGGGGAAAGAGCAATTTGCGTGCCGGGTCGATTAGTGTGAGCGGCGTCTCAGCGGCAGGGCCTTGCCGCCCGCGAGGCGACAGCTGGCCGTCAAGTTCCCGTCGCGGCCAAGCTCGCACCCGTCAAATCATACTTGCGGAGTTTTTCCACCAGCGTGGTGCGCCGCAGGCCCAGCAGGCGCGCCGCGTGCGCCACGGTGCCGCCGGCGCTGGCGAGCGCCTGGGTGATCAGTCGCCGTTCGAGATTCTCGAGGTAGGCGCGCAGGTCGATGCCGCCGGGCGGCAAATCGGCGCCGGCTTCAGCCGCCGGGGGCGTGGCTGGCGAGGCAGCGGCCGGCGCAGCGACGGCGGCTACGTCAACTGGATCGCCCTCCAGAAATTTGAGTTCGGCGAGCGGGTCGAGTGATTCGGAGACTACTGGCTCGGCGGGCGCAACCCAGCCGGCAGGCTGGTAACGCGACGGCAGATCGGCCAGCGCTGCCGGCTCGCCGGCGCACTGGATGGCGAGTCGCTCCAGGAGGTTCGCCAGCTCGCGCACGTTGCCCGGCCAGCGGTACTGCTGCAGGGCCACCAGCGTTTCGGGTAGCAGCCGCACGGCGGTGCCGCCGCTGGCCTGGACCCGCGCGCCGAGCGTAGAGATCAGCAGCGGCAGATCGGCGAGCCGCTCGCGGAGCGGCGGCATTTCCACCGGCACCACGTTCAGGCGGTAGTAGAGATCCTCGCGGAACGTGCCCTGGGCGATGCGCTCTTCAAGATTGCGGTGCGTTGCGGCGATGATCCTGACGTTGCAGCGCTGCGAACCGCAGCTGCCGACGCGCTCGTACACGCGCTCCTGCAGCACGCGCAGCAGCTTCACCTGCATCACCGGGTTCATGTCGCCGATTTCATCGAGAAAGATCGTGCCGCCTTCGGCCAGTTCGAAACGCCCCTTGCGGGCGCTGAGCGCGCCGGTGAACGAACCTTTCTCGTGGCCGAACAGTTCGCTCTCGAGCAGTTCGCTGGGGATGGCGCCGCAATTGATGGGGATGAACGGACGGAGCCGTCGCGGCGAGCTGTCGTGAATCGCGCGGGCGACGACTTCCTTGCCAGTGCCCGACTCGCCGAGGATCAGCACATTGCTGTCGTAAGCGGCCACCTGCTGGATGAGCCGGTTGACGCGCTGGATGGCAACGGATTGGCCGGTAGGCAGCGCTGCCACTGCTGTCGCCGTCGAATCCCTATTGCTCATCTGCGCTCCCTGGCCGCCCGGAATCCGGGCGTGCAGAGAGATTATTCCCGCGTTATGGAAAACACTGCGGATTACGTCACGTCGAAAGCGAGCCGTGGGCCGCAGTTCTACTGCTGGCTGCGGGATTTGCGCGATCCGGCCACCTGTTTGCGGTGCCGGAGGAAGCACAGCTGCTGCATCAGCTCGCCAGCGGCGGGCGGCATCTCAAGAAATTTCGCACTCACCGCCCCGCCCTCGCTGTCGGTGATTTCCGCGTATAGATCGAGTGTCTGCACCAGTGCGCCGCGCAGGCGGATATGCAGCAACCCCTGCTCACCGACTACCGGTGCCATGCCGCGCGCGTGCCAGGACGCGCCGAGTGCGTTGAATTGCACCGGCACCGCATCGACTGCCGGCGTCTTGCTGACCAGCGTGCCCACCATCTGCAGCAGCAGATTGAGCTTGAAATCGAGGCGCGCCAGTTCATTCGAGAGCGGATGCAGGTCTTCGTTCTTGTCACGCAGCGGATGCTCTTCCACCGCTACGCAGGCCTGCAACAGCAGGACGTTCGCTTCTTCGAGCGTGCCGAGCCGGAACGCGTCGAGCGGCCGCGCCAGCGGCTCCCAGCTCACCGGCAGCGTGTCCTGGTAGGCAAGCTCGTTGCGCAGGACTACGGTATCGACGCCTTCAAACATGCTGCACCTTCCTCGCGCGGCGACTGGCCGCGCTCGCCGTGGTCACGGTGCATTCTAATACCATTGGGCCGGACGCTCTAGCCGCCGGCGCCGGTACTCTTCAACGCCATTGGCACGACGATCCAGGCAGCGCGCACTTCGCCGAGCAGCCCGGTGACCTCGTCGAGGAAATGCGCCTTGTTTTCCGCATTGGCGCGCAGCAGCTGGCGCGTCATGTATTCGTAGAGTTCCGCCAGGTTCTGCGCCAACGTGCCGCCCTGCTGATGATCGAGGCTGCCGCGCAGCTCGGCGATGATGGCGACGGCGCGCTGCAGGAGCTGCGCCTTCTGCGCCAGATCGCGCCGCTCGAGGCAGCCGCGCGCCGCGGCGATGCGGTGGATGGCGCCGTCCATCAGCATCAGGATCAGGTGATGCGGGTCATCGGCCGCGATGCCGCCGTGAACGGCGACGCTCTGGTAGGCGGCGAGCTTGCTGTTGTGGGCGGCCATAGGTACTCCATCGTGCTGGAATACATAACGGCCACGTCGAGCGCTACTTAAGCAGCCTCAGCCGTTGCCCGAGTTATTGCCGATCCTGGCCGCGTTGCTGAGTTGCTGATTGAGATAGCTCGAGGTCGACCGCAGGCGCGACATCAGTGAATCGAGCGCGTTGAACTGCTTGAGATAGCGCTGCTCCACGACCTGCATGCGGGCATCAAGCCGCTCGCCCTGGCTCTTGAGATCGGCCTGCGTGGCCGTCAGATTGGCGTCGCGGGCCGCGATCGCTCCGGACGAGGCCAGGAGCTTCTCCAGCGTGGCGCCGAGGCGCGCGGCGATGCCGTCCGTGCCGCTGAACAGCCGGGCAACGCCCGCAGGATTCGCCTTCAGCGCCGCCTGCAGCTTAGCGGCGTCGACGCTCAGCGAGCCATCGGTGCCGGTCTTGATGCCCAAAGCCGCCAGCGACGAGGTCCCACTGCCGAGTCCGGTCACCGCGTCGGTCATGCCGCGCGTCAACTGGAATTTCGCGTCGTTGAGCAGCCAGTCGCCCAGCAGCGGACCGCCGGTCTTGGTGCCCGCGTCATAGCTGCCCAGGGTGTGGAGCTTGCCCTGCATGATGTTGTAGGCGGCAACCAGTTTTTGCACGTTGGCGATCACCGTGGCCTGATCGTCCGCCACCGTGAGGTTCACCGTGGTGCCGGCCTTCGCCCCCTTGAGGTTCAGGGTGACGCCGTCGATTGCCTTGTCGATCGCGTTGACCGCGCTATGATGCTCAACGCCGGATATCACCACAATGGCATCCTGCGGCGCTTGCACCTGGGTGTAGTTGCCGCCGGCCGTGCCGTCATAGTTCAGCTGCACAAGCCCGCCGTCGCCGCCGCTGGCGGTGACGCGAATCATGTTGGCGGCGCCGGTCTGCGCCGAACTCAGCACCAGCTGCGCGCCGCCGACACCATAGACCAGCGTGGCATGCACGCCGGCATTGTCCGCAGAGCCGTTGATGGCGTCGCGGACGTTCGCGAGCGTGTTCCCGCCGGCAGCGATGCTGACATCGAACCCGGCACTGCCGGCGGAAATATGCAGCGTGCCGGTACCCACCGGGGCCGTCGCGCCGCCGGCAAATGCCTTGGACAGCAGCTGCTCGGGTTGCGCCAGCTGCCGGACTTCAACGCCATAACTTCCGGCGCTCGCGCCAGTTCCAGCGCTCGCTGTGAACACCAGCTCATCGGCCGAAGCGGCGCTCATCGCCTGAAAATTGCCGATCGTCTTCAGAGGCGACAGCGCGGTCTGAAAGGCGGCCATGGCGCCCTTGAGGGTGCCAAGCGCGGAAAACTGGGTCGCGACCCGGTGTGATTGCCGGGTCAGGCGCGCTTCCACGGGAGCGCGATCAGCGCCCACCAGCTGGGTCACCAGCGTCCGGATATCGAGCCCCGAGCCAACCCCTAAGGACTGGATGAGTCCCGCACCTGTGCCGCTGCTGCTGGCCATCTTAAATATGAATCCTGAGCGAACCCTAGACGCTGACGTCCAGCAACAGCCGCTGTTCGTCCTGCCGCAGCAACTGCGCGACGTGCACGGCCACTTCGCTGGGAATCTGCCGCACCAGTTCCCCCGTGGCCTTGTTGAAGATCCTGACGATCGTCACGCCGCTCTGCTTGTCGATCGTGAAATTAAACTTGACGCCGCCATCCTGCATCCCGGCGACCACGCGCTGCGCCGCGCGCTGCAATACATCCGTGGCGGCGGCCACGTGGTGCGCCGCCGGCCTGGACCCGGGGAGCGGCGCCGTGGGCGCCGTCACGCCCGTGCCAGACACTGCCGGTGCGCCGAGTACCGCAAAACTGCCCGTGCCAATCTCGTTGCTCATGACCAAACCCAACCGTGGTTCGGAAATCCGCCGGCGGCCACAAAGACGGAGACCGGCTTGCGCCGGTCCCCGCCCAACCTGACTCCTGCGAGCCGGTTCATTGGTCTACTTTCCTTAGCCGTTTGCCGGTTACTGCAGCAGCTTCAGTACGCTCTGCGGAGACGCATTGGCCTGCGCCAGAATCGCCGTGCCGGCCTGCTGCAGGATCTGCGCGCGGGTCAGTTGCGCCGTCTCGACCGCGAAGTCCGCATCCTGGATGCGGCTACGTGCGGCCGCAAGGTTCTCTGAGGCGGTCTGCAGGCTGGTCACCACCGACTCGAAGCGGCTTTGGATGGCGCCCAGGGCCGAGCGCATACTGCTGATCGAAGTCAGGGCCGCGTCGACACGCTGGATCGTCGTGTTCGCAGCGCCCACCGTCTGCACATTCTGTGAAGCGAGCGTGACCGTGTCCTTGGCAATCGTCACGTTCGCGGTGGCGAAGCCCAGCAGCAGGCCATCACCGGTCACGATGATGTTGTTGGAGGCCGACAGGGTCACCGTCCCGCCGTTCGTGGCCGCGTTGGCTGCATAGGCCGTCGCATTCGCCACCGTGCTGATCAGGCCATCCTGGTAGGTCACGCCATTGACGGTGGTATTACCGCCAGCACCCGCCGTAATGCCGCCGGCTGCGGCGCCGCCAAAGGTCTGGCCGAAGTTGATGTCGCGGCCGTCTGCGGCGCTGAGCCGCAGGTTGGCGCCGGTCAGCGTCGCCGTGACGCCGGTGACCGAGGTCTGGCCGTTGATGGCATCGGTGATCTGCTGTGCGGTCAGCACACCGTTCGTGTTCTGGTTGTAGCTCGCAAACACATCCTGGCCATTCAGGCGGAGACTGTAGTTATCGCCGACGGCGGCACCGGTCGTCGCGACCACTGTATATTCGATGTCGTTGGTCGCGGTCACGGTGAGGCCCGGGACGCTGGCGGCGTTGACCGCTGCAGCCTTGCCGTAAGCGCTGCCGACCGACTGGCCGGCCGACGTGCCCTGGGTAACCAGGCCGACGGTCTTGGCGGCCGTGGAGCCCACCTGGATCGTGCCCGCGCCGCTCAGGTTGGCGTTGGTCACGCCGGTGGACGAGGTCTGCGTGGCGATCTGGCCGATCTGGCTGGCCTTGACGCCCTGTGCGAGGTTGATCGAGATCGTCTCGCCGACGTTCGCGCCCACCTGGAACAGCGCCGTGCCGAAGGTGCCGTCCAGCGTGCGCTGGCCGTTGAACGTGGTCTGCGAGGCGATGCGCTCGATTTCCAGCAAACGCTGCTGGACTTCGTTGTCGAGCGCCAGGCGATCGCTGGCGGAGTTGGTCGCGTTGGCCGACTGTACCGACAGTTCACGGATACGCTGCAGGTTGTTGGTGACTTCCTGCAAGGCGCCTTCCGTGGTCTGTGACAGCGACACGCCGTCGTTGGCGTTGCGCTGGGCCTGGTCGAGGCCGTTGATCTGTGTGGTCATGCGCGAGGCGATCGCGAGACCGGCGGCGTCATCCTTGGCGCTGTTGATGCGCAGGCCCGAGGACAGGCGCTGCAGGGCCTGCGACAGGTCCATTTGCGAGGACGTCAGGTTGCGCTGAGCATTCAGCGAATTGACGTTGGTGTTGATCGTGAGTGCCATTGAAACTTCTCCTGATTGGTAACTCTGGCGCCCGGACCACTCGTCCTAGCGCTTGCCAGCGGGTCAAACGATCACCCGATCGTCTTCCGGTTCAAGGGCGGTATCGGATCGATCGGCGGCGAACTTGAGGCGGCCCAAGGCCAGAGCCGCTGTTTCGTCGACTGGGTCACACTCTCCTACAGGTAGTTGAACAGCGAAAGCTTGGCAACACTGGCGAAAGTCTGCTGTGCCGCCTGCAGTGCTACGGTCTGCTGGCTCATCTTCGAGACCGCCGCCGCGTAATCCAGGTCGCCTAATTGGCCGGCCGCAGCCTCCAGGTCGGTGAGCTGCGCCTGCCGCGTGCCGTCGGCGTCATTGAGCATGGCAAGGCGCGCCCCAACCTGCGAGCGGACCGTAAGCAACTGGTCGGCAGCCTGGTCGATCTGCTGCAGCGAACCGTTGAGCGATGAGTTCAGCTGCGCGCGCGCCGCATTGCTCCCGGCGCCCTTTTGCAGCGCGGTGACGATCCCATCCAGGGTGCCGAACATGTCCTGGGTGCCGGCGCTGGCGACCGTGAAGGTATCCCCGGCCGCGGGCACACCCGTGATGCCGATCTGCACGCCGTTGAAAGCGATGGCGCTGCCGCTGGTGTAGCTGCCAGTGGCAACCACCACATTGCTGGTGTCGGTCACCTGCCAGGTGCTGGTGCTGGTAAAGCTCAGCTGGTAGGCGCCCGCCACCCAGGTGCTGCGATTGACAATCGAGCCGGCGTCGATGACGCCGCTCCCGGTATTGGCGGCGCTGGCACCGGTGGTGAACAGACCGTTGCCGGCGGGAATATTCATGAACAGCCGGCTGCCGGTGTCGCTGTCCTGCGTGAACAGGCTGGCGCCGACCTGCAAACTGCGCGCGCCGCTGTCGCCGGCGTAGCTCACTGCACCGCTGGCGCCGCGGGCGAACGGCTGCGTGCCGGTCGAGTAGCCGGAAAACAGGTACTCGCCGTTGGCGTCTTTGCGATTGGAGATGCTCAGCAGCTCATCGGTCCGCGCCTTAAGCTCGGTGGCAATAGACTGCCGGTCGCTGTCGTTCAGGGTCGCGGTATTGGACTGGAGCACCAGTTCCCGCACGCGCTGCAACAGGGTATGGGCGTCGGCCAGGGCTTGTTCTTCTGTCTGCAGGCGCCCGGAGACGATGATGCTGTTCTTGCCAAATTGCTCTTCCTGTGCCCGCGCGCGCGCCAGCTCGTGGAGCTGGGCCGCCGCCACCGGATCGTCCGCGGGTGTCTGCACGCGCTTGCCGGTGGCGATCTGGCTTTGAGTCTTGGACAGCGCGGCCTGCTGACTAAGCAGGTCCTGCACTTTCAAGTTGAAGATCGCCGAGGTGGAAAGGCGCATGACTTACCTCGTGGCGTCCAGCAGACTCTGAAACAAGGTGTTGGCGACGCCGATGATCTTCGCGGTGGCCTGGTAGGCTTGTTGAAAGCGCATCAGATTGGCGGCTTCCTCGTCGAGGTTGACGCCATTGACGCTCGACAACGCGCCATTCGCGTCGTTCATGACGATCCGCTGCGCATCGCGCCCGGCCTGCGCCTGGCTGGTCTGCACGCCGATGTCGCTGATCAGCCGGCCGACGTTGTCGCTGAGCGACACGGTGCTGCCGTTCAGCACGGGCTTGCCAAGCAGCGCGGCAATCTGCAGCGCGTTGCGGTTGTCCCCGCTGCCGTTGACGTTGTCATTGATCTGGAAGCTGTCACCCACAGCCGGAACGCCGCTGACCGCCACTTGCACTCCGTTGAAGATAATGGGCGCCCCGGCACTAAACGCGCCGGCCGCCACCACGGCATTGCTCGCGTCGGTTACCTGCCAGGTGGTGGCATTGGTGAAACTCAGGGTGTAGTTGCCGCGCACCCAGGGCGCGGCGCCGCTGAGCTGCCCGGCATCGATGGTTGCGTTGCCGGTATTGGCGGCGCTGGCGGCGGTGAGCAGGGGCGCGGCCGCGGCGATCTTCTCTGGCTGGGTCAACAGTATCGACATTCCCGCCACCACGCCGCGCGTGGGCTGAATCAGCAGGCGATCGCCGGTTTGCGGCGTGCCGCTGACCACAATCGACAGGCCGTCGGCCACGAATGGGCTGGCGTTGGTGCCGCTGCCCGCCAGCGTGACGGCGGCGCCGTTGTCCGCCCGGGTCATTTGCCAGTTCGCGCCATCGTACAGTATCTGGTAGTCAGCGCTGGTCAGCGCCGTGACGGCGCTCCGCGCCACCGTCGCGTTGGCACTGCCGAGGTTGTGGCTCGAGGGCAGGACTTTGACCGCGCCGACCGCGAACAACGCGGTGCCGGGTTGCCCGCGCAGATCGAGGCCGGCAGCCTGCTGGGTGTTCACCAGTGCAGCCAGCGTGGCTGCCGTCTGCCCTATTGAATTGCGCGCCGGGTCGAGCATCTGGCTGCGGAATTGCAGCAACCCACCGACCGTGCCACCTGCCAGAGAATCGGTAATATCAGCAGGAGGCCCGGTGCCCTGCAGCAAGAAGCGCACGCCGGTCGGATCGAACTGGCCGCCGGTGGTGGCAATTCTTGCTGCGCTGACGCCAATGACCAGGGCCTGGCCCGTGCCGATAAAAACGCTCAGGCTGCCGTCGGACTGCGCCACCGTGCTGACGTTGATGTGCGTAGCCAGATCGTTCACCAGCTTGTCGCGCTGATCGAGCAGATCGTTCGGCGGTTGTTGGCTGAAACCCTGCGCCGCGACGATTTTACCGTTGAGATTGGCGATGTTCCCGGCCAGGGTCGAGATGCTGTTGGCCTCGGACTGCAGCTGCGAGGAAATCTGGCTATCGATGCTGGCGAGGCTCCGCTCATAGCTCTGCAGCCGGTTGACCAGCGACTGCGCCTGGCTCAACAGCACCTGCCGTGCCGGCACCGAACTGGGGGAACTGGCCACGGTCTGCACCGCGCCGATGAAGCTCTGCAATGTGGTCGCCAGCCCGGTCGCGGAATCACTGAACAGGTTGTCGATACGGCTGGCAAAAATACTGAAGGTATCGAGTTGCTGAAAACCGCTGCCGGCATTGCGAGCCTGGCCGGCAATCAACTGGTCATAGAGGCGCCGCACCGTGGCCACATCGACGCCGTTGCCCACCCGACTGTTGCCGAGCGTCTCCGTGCTGCGCGTGACCAGGTCCACCTGCTGGCGGCTGTAACCCTCGGTGCTGGCGTTGGTAATATTGTGGCTGGTGGTATCGAGCGCCCGCTGGAATGCCAGCAGGCCCGAAACGCCAGTAGACAGCATGTCAGCCATCGGGACTCCCGCACGCCAGTATTGCGCCGACGATCATCAAGCGATCTCGGCGCCACCGGTGATCGGCAGCGCCGCCGCATTCTTGAGCACGGCTTGCGCGCTAAGCTCACGCACCGCCGCGGCCGTGGCCACAAGTTTTTGCACATAAGCCGGATCGGTCGCGTAACCCCCGCGCTGCAGGCCCGCGGCGTAAGCCGCGACGTTCTCGCCGCAGTTCAGTGCGCCCGCGAAACGCGGATGGTCACAGATCAATCCGGCATAGTCGCGCATGCTCGCGCCAATGGAGTCGTAGGCGCGGAACGGCGCGCGCGCGCTCCCGGGCTCACTGCCCGTGAACTCGGTCGTGAGCGAATCCGCCTTGCGTCCCTGCCAATGACCACCGGCCTTGATGCCAAATAGATTG
>JAYTXT010000233.1:0-11776 GCA_043742765.1 Gammaproteobacteria bacterium
CCTCGGCCACCACATCGCCAAACTGGATCGACTGCTGCATGGTCGAGGGCTCGCCCTTCATGTGCGTGAGACAGGCGGCGGCACCGGTGCGCGCCAGAGCGGCCAGCGCGCCGCGCGCCTGCAGCGCGCGGACGTCGTTGATCATGGCGGCGCCCTCGGCCACCGCCTGCTCAATCACCTCCGGCCGGCTGGTGTCGACTGAGATGATCACTTCACTCCCGCGGGCCACGGCCCGGACGGCCGGGATGACGCGCCGTAATTCTTCTTCGAGGGAAACCGGTGCTGCTCCAGGCCGGGTGGACTCGCCGCCAATGTCGACGATCGCCGCGCCCTCGGCGACCATCACGCGCGCGCGTTCGGCTGCCCGCACCGGATCGAGGTATTGTCCGCCGTCGCTGAAGGAATCGGGCGTGACATTAAGCACGCCCATGATCACCGGCTCGGTGAGGACCAGCGTGCCGCGCGCGTGCCGCAACGCCAGTCGCCCAGGGCCTGTTACCACGTGGCGGCGCTGTTCAGTGCTGGCCCGCCGGCGTAGTGCCGATCGGCGGCTTGGCCAGCTCGGCGGTGTCGGCCGCGAGCGGCTTCCCGCCCGCGCTGCCGCCGCCGGCATCGTCCCAGCCTTCCGGCGGCTTGGGCTCCTGACCCGCCATGATGTCCTTGATCTGCGCTTCGTCCAGGGTCTCGTACTTGATCAGCGCGCTGGCCATCGCGTCGAGCTGCGTGCGGTGCGAGAGCAGGATCTCGCGTGCCTGCTGGTAGGCGACGTCGATCACCCGCCGCACCTCGACATCAATGACATGCGCGGTCTCATCGGAGACCTGCTTGTGTTGCGTGACGCTGCGCCCCAGGAACACTTCGCTTTCCTCTTCGGCGTAGGCCAGCGGTCCAAGCTTGTCGGACAAGCCCCAGCGCGTCACCATGTTGCGCGCCAGCGTGGTGGCCCGCTCGATGTCGTTCGAGGCCCCGGTCGTGACCGCGGCCGGGCCGAATGCCAGCTCCTCGGCGATGCGGCCGCCGAACAGGCTGGCGATCTGCGATTCGAGCCGCTGCTTGCTGTAGCTGTAACGGTCTTCCTCGGGCAGGAAGAAGGTGACGCCGAGCGCGCGGCCGCGCGGAATGATCGTCACCTTGTACACCGGATCATGCTCTGGCAGATTCACGCCCACTACGGTGTGCCCCGCCTCGTGGTAAGCCGTGTTGAGCTTTTCCTTGTCGCTCATCACCATTGAGCGCCGCTCGGCGCCCATCATGATCTTGTCCTTGGCGCGCTCGAACTGTTCCATCGTCACGAGTTTCAGGTTGGCGCGGGCGGCGAACAGCGCGGCTTCGTTGACCAGGTTCGACAGGTCGGCGCCCGAGAAGCCCGGGGTGCCGCGCGCGATCAGCGCCGGACGCACATCGTCGGCCAGCGGCACGCGGCGCATGTGCACGCGCAGGATCTGCTCGCGGCCACGCACGTCGGGGAGCGGCACCACCACCTGGCGATCGAACCGGCCCGGGCGCAGCAGCGCCGGATCGAGCACGTCCGGACGGTTGGTGGCGGCGATGACGATGATGCCCTCGTTGCCTTCGAAACCGTCCATCTCCACCAACAGCTGGTTCAGCGTCTGCTCGCGCTCGTCGTGTCCGCCGCCCAGGCCCGCGCCGCGATGGCGGCCGACCGCGTCGATTTCGTCAATAAAGATGATGCAGGGTGCGTGTTTCTTCGCCTGCTCGAACATGTCGCGCACGCGCGAGGCGCCGACGCCGACGAACATCTCGACGAAGTCGGAACCTGAAATCGTGAAGAACGGCACCTTGGCTTCGCCGGCAATGGCACGCGCCAGCAGCGTCTTGCCGGTGCCCGGGTTGCCGACCATCAGCACGCCCTTGGGGATCTTGCCGCCAAGCTTCTGAAACTTGCCCGGGTCCTTGAGGAAGTCGACGATCTCGCCGACCTCCTGTTTGGCCTCGTCGATGCCCGCGACATCGGCGAACGTGACATTGACCTGGTCTTCCCCGAGGAGCCGCGCCCGGCTCTTGCCGAAGCTCATGGCACCGCGCCCGCCGCCCGCGCCCTGCATCTGGCGCAGCATGTAGACGAACACCAGGATCAACAGCAGCGCCGGGGCCATCGACAGCAGCAGCTGGGTGAAGAAATTGGGTTGCGGCGGCGGCCGGCCTTCGATGCCGACGTTGGCCTTGCTCAGATCGCCGATCAGCGCCGTGTAATTGGTCTCGGGGTTATAGGTCTCGAACTTGCTCTTGTCCTTGCGGGTGCCATAGATGGTGTCGCCCTGCAGGACCACGCTGTCGACCCGGCCGTCGCGCATTTCACTGAGGAACGCGGAATAACGGACTTCCTCCGGCTTGCCCGCGGCCGGCATGTACTTGGTCAGCACCGCGACCAGCACCAGGGCGATGACCGCCCACAGCAGGATATTTTTGGTCGTATCGTTCAATTTCTAGGCTCCAGTCACTTCACGCTACACCAATCGCAAGCCACTCGCCAGCAAGTAGATCTCGGCGCTTCGAGCCCGGGAAGCAGCGGGTTTGAGGAAGCGCACCGTCTTGAACTGCCGCCGGGCGGCCACAGTCAGCTCCTGGAAGCCAGCCCCCTGGAAAACCTTGATGAGGGCGCCCCCGCCCGGTTTCAACACCCGCCCTGCCATCTCGAGGGCCAGTTCGGCCAGGTACATGGCACGGGGCTGGTCGATGACATCCATGCCGCTGCGATTGGGCGCCATATCCGACAGCAGCACGTCGACCCCGCGTTCACCGGCCAGTGCCAGCAATTGGGCGAAAACCGGCTCATCGCGGAAGTCACCCTGGATGAAGTCCACACCAGCAAGGTCGTCCATGGGCAGGATATCGCTGGCGATCACCTTGCCCTCCCGCCCCACCTTGCCCCGGGCGTACTGGCTCCAGGCGCCCGGCGCCGCGCCCAGATCGAGCACCACGTGACCGCGCCGCAACAATCGCTCTTTCTTATCGGCTTCCTCGAGCTTGAAGACCGCTCGGGAACGCCAGCCTTCGGCATGCGCGCGCTTGACGAATGGGTCCGAGAAGTGCTCGGCCAGCCAACGGCTGCTGCTTTGGGTGCGGCGGGTCATGGATAATGGCGCCCATGGCACTGACCGAAAAACAACTGCGGTTCCTGCGCGGCAAGGCGCACGCCCTCAAGCCCGTGGTGCTGCTGGGCAACAAGGGACTCACCGACAATGTGGTCGCCGAAACCGTCCAGGCGCTGCGCGACCATGAACTGATCAAGGTGCGGGTGCGCGCAGCTGACCGCGCCGGGCGCGACGCGGCACTCGCCGAACTCGTCACCCGGACCGCGTGCACGCTGGTCACACGCATCGGCCACGTGGCGGTGCTGTACCGCGCGCAAGCACCGATCCCGCAACTGGTGCTGCCGGACGCTCAGGTGTAGCGCACCGCGATGATCTCGTAACTGCAGGTGCGGCCGGGCGCGGCAACCTCGACCACGTCGGTGACACGCTTGGCGATCAGGGCACGGGCGATCGGTGAGCCAACGGAAATCCGGCCAGCGCGGATATCCGCTTCGTCCTCGCCGACAATCTGGTAAGTCACCGCGCTCCCGTCCCCCTGGTCTTCAAGATCGACGGTGGCGCCGAACACCACGCGATCGCTGGTCGCGAGCTGTGCGACGTCGATCACCTCGGCCCGGGACAGGCGTGACTCGATCTCCATGATGCGGCCTTCGATGAAACCCTGTTGTTCGCGCGCCGCGTGATACTCGGCGTTTTCCGACAGGTCGCCGTGCGCGCGCGCTTCAGCAATCGCCTTGATGACCCTGGGCCGCGCCTCGGACTTGAGCTGCCTGAGCTCGGTGCGTAACAGCTCCGCGCCGCGCAGTGTCATCGGCGAGCGTTTCATGCGGAGAGCTCCCGGTGCAAATCCTGCAGGCTGTTAACAGCTACTTCGTCGATGTGATCGAGCGCCTCGCAGGTGGCCACGGCGGCCGCCAGCGTCGTGTAATAGGTGACGCGGCGATGCACGGCCTCGCGGCGGATGGAGTTCGACTCCGTGATCGCCTGTTTGCCTTCGGTGGTGTTGACGATCAGGTCGAATTCGTCGTTCTTGATCATGTCGACGATGTGCGGACGCCCTTCGCGCACCTTGTTGGCGCGGCGGCACTCGATACCGGCGGCGATGAGCGCCGCGGCCGTGCCTGCGGTCGCCACCAGCTCGAAGCCGCGCGCCCGCAGGCGCTGCGCGAGCTGCACCGCCCCGGCCTTGTCGCGCTCGCGGACGCTGAGCAGGCACACGCCGGTGCGCGGCAGGATCACGCCCGAGGCGGCCTGGCTCTTGGCGTAGGCTTCGCCAAAGGTGCGGCCCGTGCCCATCACCTCACCCGTGGATTTCATCTCCGGGCCGAGGATCGGGTCGGCCTCGGGGAACTTGTTGAACGGGAACACGGCTTCCTTCACCGAGAAGTATGGCGGCACGCGCTCCTCGAGCATGCCCATCTGCTTGAGCGTGCGTCCGGTCATGACCCGCGCGGCGAGCTTGGCGATCTGCACGCCGGTGGCCTTGCCGACGAAGGGCACGGTGCGCGAGGCGCGCGGATTCACTTCCAGCACGTAGATGGTGCCATTCTGGATTGCAAACTGGATGTTCATCAGCCCGACCACCTGCAGCGCGTGGGCGAGCTTGCGGGTCTGCGCGCGCAACTCGTCCTGGATCTCGCGCGACAGGCTGATGGGCGGCAGCGAGCAGCTGGAATCGCCCGAATGCACGCCCGCCTGCTCGACGTGTTCCATGATGCCGCCGATCAGCACATCGACGCCGTCGCAAACGGCGTCAACGTCGACCTCGATGGCGACATCCAGGAAGCGGTCGAGCAGCACCGGGCTGTCGTTCGACACCTGCACCGCGGATTGCATATAGGTGCGCAGGTCGTCTTCCTTGAAGACGATCTCCATGGCGCGGCCGCCGAGCACGTAGGAGGGACGCACTACCAGCGGATAGCCTACTTCGCGGGCCAGGATCACGGCCTGCTCCTCGGTGCGCGCGGTGGCGTTGGCCGGCTGCCGGAGCCCAACGCGCTTGACCAGCTGCTGGAAGCGCTCGCGGTCCTCGGCGATGTCGATGGAATCGGGCGTGGTGCCGATGATCGGCGCGCCCGCCGCCTCAAGCGCGCGCGCCAACTTGAGTGGGGTCTGGCCGCCGAACTGCACGATCACCCCTTCCGGTCGCTCTTTGTGGATGATCTCGAGCACATCTTCGAGCGTCAGTGGTTCGAAATACAGTCGATCGGACGTGTCGTAGTCGGTCGAGACGGTCTCGGGGTTGCAGTTGACCATGATGGTCTCGAAGCCGTCCTCACGCAGCGCGAGCGCCGCGTGCACGCAGCAGTAGTCGAACTCGATGCCCTGTCCAATGCGATTGGGACCACCGCCGAGAATCATGATCTTCCGGCGTTTATCCGGCTCGGCCTCGCACTCTTCTTCGTAGGTGGAATAGAGGTAGGCCGTGGCGGTGGCGAATTCGGCCGCGCATGTATCGACGCGCTTGTAGACCGGCAGCACGCCAAACTCGCGGCGCCGGGTGCGGATCTGCTGCTCGGTAATGTGGGTGAGCGTCGCCAGGCGCCGGTCGGAGAAACCCTTGCGCTTGAGCTCGCGCAACCGTTCAGCGCCGAGGGATTTCTCGCCGTCACGCCGCAGCAACGTCTCTGCCTCGATCAGATCGCGGATCTGCGCCAGGAACCACGGGTCTATTCCAGTGAGCTCATGGATGCGTGCAAGTAACCACCCGGCGCGCATGGCGTCCGCCACGTACAGCAGTCGGTTGGCTCCTGGGGCGCGCAGCTCGTAGGCCAGCTGGTTTGAGGTCTCCTCCGTCAGCGGCAGCGCCATGATCGGATCGAACCCGTCGAGCCCGGTCTCGAGGCCGCGCAGCGCCTTGTGAAGCGATTCCTGGAGCGTGCGGCCGATCGCCATGACCTCGCCGACCGATTTCATCTGCGTGGTCAGGCGGTTGTTGGCGCCAGGGAATTTCTCGAACGTGAAGCGCGGCACCTTGGTGACGACGTAATCGATGGTTGGCTCGAAGGACGCCGGCGTCGCCCCGCCGGTGATCTCGTTGCGCAGCTCGTCGAGCGTGTAGCCGACCGCCAGCTTGGCGGCGACTTTCGCAATCGGAAAGCCGGTCGCCTTCGAGGCCAGCGCCGAGGAGCGCGAGACGCGCGGATTCATCTCGATAACCAGCAGCCGCCCGTCGCGCGGGTTGACCGCGAACTGCACGTTTGACCCGCCGGTCTCGACGCCGATCTTGCGCAGCACCGCGATCGAGGCGTCGCGCATGCGCTGGTATTCCTTGTCGGTGAGCGTTTGCGCCGGAGCCACCGTGATCGAATCGCCGGTGTGCACACCCATCGGATCGAGGTTTTCGATCGAGCAGATGATGATGCAGTTGTCCGCCTTGTCGCGCACCACCTCCATCTCGAATTCTTTCCAGCCGATCACCGATTCCTCGATCAGCACCTCGTTGGTCGGCGAGGCCTCGAGGCCGCGCGCCACGATCGCCTCGAACTCCTCGCGGTTGTAGGCGATGCCGCCGCCGCTCCCGCCCATCGTAAACGAGGGCCGCAGCACCACCGGGAAGCCGAAATTGGCCTGCACGCCCACCGCCTCTTCCATGCTGCGGGCGATCTGCGACTTGGGGGTCTCGAGACCGATCTCGTGCATGGCGTTGCGGAACTGCTCGCGGTCCTCGGCCATGTCGATGGCGGCGCGCGAGGCGGCGATCATCTCGACGCCAAATTTCTCCAGGATGCCCTCGCGCGCCAGGTCGAGCGCGGTATTGAGCGCCGTCTGACCACCCATGGTGGGCAGCAGCGCATCGGGCCGCTCCTTCTCGATGATGCTGGCGATCGTGCGCCAGTTGATCGGCTCGATGTAGATGGCATCGGCCATCTCCGGGTCGGTCATGATGGTCGCCGGGTTGGAGTTGACGAGGATGACCCGGTAGCCCTCCTCGCGCAGCGCCTTGCAAGCCTGTGCGCCCGAATAGTCGAACTCACAGGCCTGGCCAATGACGATCGGGCCGGCGCCGATAATCAGGATGCTGTTGATATCCGTGCGTTTGGGCATGGCGGCGCTAGCCCTTGGCCGCCTGCTTGCGGGAAGCCGAGCGCAGGGCGCGCAGCTGCGTCTGCAGCCGCCGCAACATCAGCTGCGTGAAGGTTTCAAGCAACGGCGCCACGTCGTGCGGACCGGGGCTCGCTTCCGGATGCCCCTGGAAACTGAAAGCGGGGCGGTCGCTGCGCGCAAGTCCCTGCAGGCTCCCGTCGAACAGCGAGCGGTGGGTCGGCTTCAGGTTTTCGGGGAGGCTCGACTCGTCGACGGTGAAACCGTGGTTCTGGCTGGTGATCAGCACCCGCCCGGTGGCCAGGTCCTGCACCGGGTGATTGGCGCCGTGGTGTCCAAATTTCATTTTCACCGTGCGTGCACCGCTGGCCAGCGCCAGCAGCTGATGGCCAAGGCAGATACCGAAAATCGGGATCTCCGTGGTCAGCAGCTCGCCGATGGCGCGGATCGCGTAGTCGCAAGCTTCCGGATCACCGGGACCATTGGACAGAAAGATGCCGTCGGGCTTGAGCGCCAGCACGTCCGCCGCGGTGGTCCGCGCCGGCACTACCGTGACGCGGCACCCCTGGTCGGCGAGCAGCCGGAGGATATTGCGCTTGATGCCGAAGTCGTAGGCGACGACGTGGAGGCGCTGCTGCGCGCGGATCGTGGGGCGATCGGCGCCGCGGGCGATAGTGCCGTCATTCCACTGGAAATTCTCGCGGGTCGAAACGACCTTGGCCAGATCCATGCCCTTAAGGCCGGGGAAACGGGTCGCCGCGCGCACCGCGGCCGCTTCATCGATCTTGTCGCCGGTCATGATGCAGCCGGCCTGCGCACCGCGCTCGCGTAGTAGCCGCGTGAGGCGCCGCGTATCGATGCCAGCGATGGCGACCAGGCGCGCGCGTTGCAGAAAATCGGCGAGTGAACCTTCCGCGCGCCAGCTGCTGGTGGTGATCGACAGGTCGCGGATCACAAGACCGGCGGCATAAACTTGCCCGGACTCCATGTCTTCGGGAGTGACGCCGGTATTGCCAATGTGCGGATGGGTCAGCGTGATGATTTGTCGCGCGTATGACGGGTCAGTGAGAATTTCCTGATAGCCCGTGATGGCGGTATTGAATACGACTTCGCCGGTGGTGTTACCGCTGGCGCCGATTGACTGTCCGCGGAAGATGCTGCCGTCCGCGAGAGCCAGCACCGCTGGTGAGATCACTTAAGTCATCCCCTTGAGAGCGACTCCAATTTTCGATGCTCATATGCACAAAGCGGGAGGAGTTCTTTTGGAACGCCCCCCGCCTTGTGCGGACTAACCCGACAATCGGATTACGCTGGAAATTCTAAGGATCGCGCCGTCCCCTGTCCATGCGGTAATTGATCCTGTTTGGGCAAAAACAGGCCCTAAAACCCCTTTATAAATATGGCTTTAGTGAAAACCGCGCTTTGCTTCGCAGGAATTTATTTTTCGCGCAACACGTCACCCATCCGGTAGGAACCCGGGGCTTGGCGGGCTAGCCAGGACCCCGCCCGGAGGGCCCCACGGGCGAAAACCGCGCGGTCGGTCGCGCTGTGGCCAAGGCGGAGCCTCTCGCCGTGCCCCAGGAAGTGCACTTCGTGCTCCCCGACCACGTCCCCGCCACGCAGCGAGACATACCCCACCGGCGCGGAGGGGGTGAGGCCGTGGCCGGCGGCAGCCCCCAGCGCCAGGGCTGTGCCCGAGGGGGCATCGAGCTTGTCCGCGTGGTGGGTATCCAGGATCTGGATGTCGAATTCGGGCCCCAGGGCGGCGGCGGCCTGGCGGACGAGGTCCTGCAGCACCGCCATGCCCAGGCTCGTATTGGCCGTGACCAGCAGCGGAATCCGACCCGCCGCCCGCTCGAGGATGGCGGGCATTTCCGCTCCCAGACCCGTGGTGCCAAGGAGCAGCGGCACCCCGGCCGCGGCGCAGGCCTGGACATGGGCCGCGCTGGCCACGGCGCTCGAGAAATCAAGGGCCAGCCCAGCGCCCCGCATAGCGAGCTCCAGCTCGGCGCTGACCGGGACGCCGTTGGGCGCGGTTCCGGCCAGTTCGCCACTGTCGCGGCCCAGGCTCGTGCTGCCCGGCGCAGCCAGCGCCGCGTGCAGCCGGAGCCCCGGGAACTGCGGCAACAGCCGCAGCAGGCTCGTGCCCATGCGTCCGCCTACCCCGAGGATCACGACCCCCGGGGTATCGAGCCGGGCAGACACGCGAGGGGCGGTGGGTGCCGTCACGGCGCTGCCTTGAAGAAACGCTTCACGCCTTCAATGAAACTCTTTTGCCGCGGCGCGTGCCGGTTGCCCTCGACGCGGAGTGATTCATCGAACTTCTGCAGCAGCTCGCGTTGTTCGGTCGAGAGCTTGACCGGGGTTTCTATGGCCACGCGGCAAAACAGGTCGCCCTGCTCGCCACCGCGCGCCGGCTTGATGCCCTTGCCGCGCAGGCGGAACACCCGCCCGGATTGCGATTCGGCCGGGATCTTGAGGCTCACCTCGCCCTCGAGAGTCGGCACATCCACACTGCCCCCCAACGTCGCGGTTACGAAGGACAGCGGCACTTCACAGCTCAGATGAGCCCCGTCGCGCTCAAAAATCGGATGGTCGCGGACGTGCACTTCAACGTACAGGTCACCCGGCGGGCCGCCATTGCGCCCCGCCTCGCCTTCGCCGGCAAGCCGCACCCGATCGCCGTTGTCGACGCCCGGGGGAATCTTGACCGCGAGCTTCTTGTGCTTACGCACCCGTCCCTGCCCCAGGCAGGTGTCGCAGGGGTTGCGCACCACGCGCCCGCTGCCGCGGCACTGCGGGCAGGTCTGCTGCAGCGTGAAGAAACCCTGCGCGACGCGCACCTGGCCCGAGCCCGTGCAGGTTTCGCACTGCACCGGGTTACTGCCCTTGGCCGCGCCGCTCCCGTGACAGATCTCGCATTCGACGAGCTTGGTGAGATCGATCTCGAGTGTGCGCCCGAACACCGCCTCGGCGAGATCGAGCTCGGTGTCATAGCGCAGGTCGGCGCCGCGATAGACCTGCGAGCGGCCGCCGCCGCGGCGCGCGCCACCGAAGATGTCGCCGAAGACATCGCCGAAGATGTCGCTGAACTGCTCGGCGCCTGGTGAAAACCCACTGCCACCGGGTCCTTGGCGCGCGGCGTCGATGCCCGCGTGCCCGTGCTGGTCATAGATCGCGCGCTTGCCGGCGTCGGAGAGCACTTCGTAGGCCTCCTTCGCCTCCTTGAAACGATCTTCCGCAGCCTTATCCCCCGGATTGCGGTCCGGGTGGAACTTCATCGCCAGGCGGCGGTAGGCCTTCTTGATGTCCGCCTCGCTGGTGTTGCGGGGCACATCCAGCAGCTTGTAATAATCGCTTTTTGCCATGCAGACTCAAGATTACTTCAAGTCGCGCGCTGACCTTTGTCTTTGTCCTGGTCCTTGACTTCCTCGAACTCGGCGTCGACCACGTTGTCCTTGTTGCCGCCGGCGGAATCACCCGCGGCGGCTCCCGGCGCGCCCGCCTGGCCGTCTGCCGCACCGCTCTCGCCCTGGCCGGCCGCGTAAGCCTGCTGCGCGATGCCGGACGCTGCCGCAGCCAGCGCCTCGGTCTTCTTGGCTATCACCTCGCCGTCGTCAGACTTCAGCACCGCGCGCAAATCCGCCAGCGCCGATTCCGCCTTGGCGCGATCTTCACCGCTGACCTTGTCGCCCAGGTCCTTGAGCGCCTTCTCGACCGAGTGCAGCATGGCATCGCCCCGGTTGCGCACCTCGACCAGCTCGCGGAACTTCTTGTCTTCCTCAGCGTGCGCCTCGGCGTCGCCAACCATGCGCTTGATCTCTGCTTCCGTCAGGCCGCTCGAGGCCTTGATGACGATCTTCTGTTCCTTGCCGGTGGCCTTGTCCTTGGCCGAGACGTGCAGGATGCCATTGGCGTCGATGTCGAACGCGACCTCGACCTGCGGCGTGCCGCGCGGTGCCGGCGGGATATCGGCCAGGTCAAACTTGCCCAGCGACTTGTTATCCTGCGCGCGCTCGCGCTCGCCCTGCAGCACGTGAATGGTGACCGCGGTCTGGCTGTCGTCCGCGGTGGAGAACACGTTGCTCGCCTTGGTCGGGATGGTCGTGTTCTTGGTGATCAGCTTGGTCATCACGCCGCCAAGCGTTTCGATGCCGAGCGACAGCGGGGTCACATCGAGCAGCAACACGTCCTTGACTTCACCCGAGAGCACGCCGCCCTGCACGGCGGCGCCCACGGCCACCGCTTCATCAGGGTTCACGTCCTTGCGCGGATCCTGGCCAAAAATATCCTTGACGCATTTCTGCACCAGCGGCATGCGGGTCTGGCCGCCGACCAGGATGACCTCGGCGACGCCGGAGGGTTCGAGGCCCGCGTCTTTGAGCGCCGTGCGGCACGGGCCGATGGTGCGCTTGACCAGGTCTTCGACCAGCGATTCGAGCTTGGCGCGCGTGAGCTTGACGCTCAGGTGTTTCGGTCCGCTGGCATCGGCCGTGATGTAAGGCAGGTTCACATCGGTCTGCTGGCTCGAGGACAGCTCGATCTTCGCGCGCTCGGCGCCATCTTTCAGGCGCTGCAAGGCGAGCGAATCGTTCTTCAGATCGACGCCGGACTCCTTCTTGAACTCCTCGACCAGATAATCTATCAGGCGCTTGTCGAAATCTTCGCCGCCGAGA
>JAYTXT010000234.1:0-3571 GCA_043742765.1 Gammaproteobacteria bacterium
CCGCCCTGCTCCAGCCCGCGCAGCATTTGAGCCGGGATGAGTTGCGTGCGCGGTTAGAGCGCATGAGCCGGGGCGGTCAGGCCAACGATCAGGCGCGGCCGGTCGCGCTGTCCACGGGGTTTGCGCAGCTTGATGCGCTGTTGCCCGGCGGCGGGTGGCCGGTGGGCGCGATCACCGAGCTGATGCCCGAGACGCAGGGGATCGGCGAGCTTTCGCTCCTCATGCCGGCGCTTGCGCAGCTCAGCCGCGCGGGCCGCTACCTGGCGTGGATCGCACCGCCCTGCCTGCCCTACCCGCCGGCGCTCGCGCGCCATGGCCTCGCGCTCGAGCGACTCCTGCTTGTGCAGGCGCACGATGCGCGCACCGTGCTGTGGGCCGCCGAGCAGGTACTGCGCTGCCCGGCCATCGGCGCGGTGCTCGCCTGGCCCACAACGCTCGATGACCGGCGCGTACGCCGGCTCCAACTCGCGGCCGAGGCCGGCGGCAGCTGCGGCCTGATCTACCGGCCGCCGGCCGCGGCGCAACAGCCCTCGCCCGCCGCGCTGCGGCTGCGGCTCAAGGCCCTCGATGGCGGGCTGCACGTCGAAATCCAGAAGGCCCGAGGCGGACGCACGCATGCTCTGGTTGTGCATCCTGCTGCCGCGCTTTGAGCTTGAGGCGGCGGCCGGTGGTGCGCTCGAAACCCTGGCACTGTGGGCACTGCAATGGAGCAGCCAGGTCAGCTATCGCGCCGCGAGCGATGATGCACGTCTCATTGCCGCCGCGCACGGCGCCGCGCTGTGGCTCGAGATCGGCGCGAGCCGCCAGCTGTTCGGCGATCACGAGGTGTTGCGTGCGCGCATTGCCGGCGAACTCGCGCCGCTTGGCTACACCTGGCGACTGGGCATCGCACCCACACCACAGGGTGCGACGGTCCTCGCGCGCGCCGGCCTCGACACCGTTGCGCTGACGCACGCGCAACTGCAACAGCAACTCGAGCCACTCCCGCTGACGCTGCTCTCGCTCCCGGACGAGCAGCTGGCGGCGCTCCACGGCGTCGGCCTGCGGCGCATCGGCGAACTGCTGTCGCTCCCCGCCGCGGCGATCGCGCAGCGCTTTGGCCCCGCCGCCAACCTCTACCTGGAGCGGCTGCGCGGCGCGGCCCGCGAACCGCTGCGCTGCGTGCGCTCGCCGGCGCGTTTCGCCAGTCGCTGCGAATTCTCCGGCGCAATCACCGACACCACCGCACTCCTGTTTCCGCTGCAACGGCTCCTCGCGGGGCTGCAAGGATATCTGCGCTCGCTCGATCGCGCTGTGCAGCGCTATACCCTGTGTCTTGAACATCACCGCGCAGCCGCAACGCGCCTGACGATCGGCCTCGCGAGGCCCGGCCGCGATGCCGCACAGCTCCTGGCGCTGGCCCGCGAACGACTCGCCGCCACCGTATTGGCCACGCCGGTCCATGGGCTGGGCGTGGAGGCGCACGAACTCCTGCAGCCGCTGGTGTTGCAGAACGATCTCTTTACCCACGCGGCGCAGCAGGCCGAGCAGCTCCAGCGCTCGCTCGACCGGCTCACCGCGCGTCTCGGCCACGCCGCGGTGCAGGCCCTGGACAGCGCCGCCGATCATCGCCCCGAACGCGCCTGGCGCCTGAGCACTGCGCAGATCGCGGTACCGGCCACGCAACGCGGCACATCATCGACACCTGATCGCCCCTGCTGGCTGCTGCCGGAGCCGCAGCGCATCGATATGCCGCGTGAGCTCCTCGCTGGCCCCGAGCGCATCGAGAGCGGCTGGTGGGACGGCGCCGATGTCGCGCGCGATTACTACCTGGCGCGCGGCGCACACGGCGCGCAGCTGTGGGTATTTCATGATCTGCGAAGCGGCGCATGGTGCGTACATGGATTGTGGGCATGAGCACGCGTGCCCGGATGGAGGTGCGTGGTTCCCGGATATGGTCGGCCGCGCCTCAGCCGGACGGCGCTTGCGCCGCCCGGCTGGCGAACCTTGCCCTCGCGGGCGCGACTGCACATGAGATCACTGCGAGCGCACAGGGCATCACGGCGTCGCGCCTCGCTCGGGCTGCGGCGGCCTCCGACACATGCGGGAACCACGCACCTCCATCCGGACGCGCGCACTCACGACCGCCTCACGCGCACACCACCCGCACAGCACGATGCCCGTTGGGGGCGTACGCGGCCCGTACAACGCTCACGGCGTATCAGCGGGTGTGGGCAGGTGCGGTCGTCGGTGGAACGTGTCGGAGGGTGGCGAAGTGCGGTGCCGCCGCGCGCCGGTACGACGCTATGGTGTATCGATGGTCCACCGGCGCCGCGCGCGGCGGACCGCGCGAGCTTCGCCGCTGCGCACGCTGGTTCCTATTCCGGCTGCTCAGTTCTTTCGCAGCGGCGCACCCGACCACGTTCCATCGACGATCGTACCTGGCCGCGGCCGCTGGTGCACCATGACTGCTTACGCGGAGCTGCATTGCGTCTCCAACTTCAGCTTCCTGCGCGGCGCCTCGCACCCGGCCGAACTGGTGACGCGTGCGCACGAGCTCGGCTATCGCGCCCTGGCACTGACCGATGAATGCTCCATGGCCGGCGTGGTGCGGGCCTACGAAGCCGCGCGCGCGTTGCCGGAGGGGAGCGGCCTGCAGTTGATCGTCGGTGCCGAATTCTGCTGCAGCGACGGACTGCGGTTGGTGCTGCTGGCGCCTGAGCAGCGCGCCTACGCACAGATCTGCCAACTCATTACCCGCGCGCGGCGGCGTGCCGCCAAGGGCAGTTATGCACTGGCGTCGGCGGACCTGGAGTCCGGACTCGGTGCCTGCCTCGCGCTCTGGTTGCCGCCCGCGCACGACGAGCCGCTCGCGCAACATGCGCAAGCCCATGGTCGGTGGTTGCGCGAGCACTTTCCGGAGCGCGCCTGGCTGGCGGTGGAACTGCATCGCGGCGCCGGCGATAACGCCAGGCTGGCACATGGCCTGCAGCTGGCAGCGCTCTGCGCCCTGCCCGCCACGGCGGCCGGCGACGTGCACATGCACCGGCGCAGCCGCCGCCGGCTCCAGGACCTGCTGACCGCGATCCGCCATAGCTGCACGCTGGATGCCGCAGGCACGCGGCTGTTTCCCAACGGCGAGCGGCATCTGCGGCCGCTCGCGACGCTGGCGCGCCTCTATCCGCCCGAGCTGCTGGCCGCGAGCGTCGCCATTGCCGAGCGCTGTCGCTTCGATCTTGGCCAGCTGCACTATGAATATCCCGCCGAACTGGTGCCCGCCGGGAGCGGCGCCAGCGAACACTTGCGCGCGCTCACCACCGCCGGTGCGCGCGAGCGCTGGCCCGGCGGCGTGCCGAGCGCGGTCGCGGCGCTGCTGGAAAAGGAACTACTGCTGATCGCCGAGCTGCGTTACGAGCATTTCTTCCTCACCGTGCATGACGTGGTCGCCTTTGCGCGCGCGCGCGGCATCCTCTGCCAGGGGCGAGGGTCGGCCGCCAACTCCGCCGTCTGCTACGCGCTCGGCATCACCGAGGTCGACCCGGCGCGCATGAACCTGCTGTTCGAGCGCTTCATCAGCCGCGAGCGGCGCGAG
>JAYTXT010000235.1:0-6420 GCA_043742765.1 Gammaproteobacteria bacterium
TGGTCTGTTGCCCGTGGAGCTTCGATTTCCCGGTAGACTCGCTGGTGCGCGCGCTGAAATTTCGCGGCGAACGCTGCCACGCGCGGATACTGGGCACGCTGCTCGCGCGCGAGCGGCTGCGCGGCGCGGCACCGCTCCCGGACTGGGTCGTGCCGGTGCCGCTGCATCCTCTGCGGTTGCGGCAACGCGGTTACAACCAGGCTGCGGAACTGGCGCGATTTGCGGCCCGCGAGCTCTCACTCCCCCTCGATTGCACGGCGTTGCGGCGCACCCGCGCCACGCGTGAGCAGACCGGGCTGGGTTCGGACGCGCGCGCGGTCAACGTGTCCGGGGCCTTCGCCGTGACCCGGCCGCTGCGTGGCCTGCGGCTGGCGCTGGTGGATGACGTCGTCACCACCGGCAGCACCGTCGGTGCAGCGTTCGCAGCGCTCAAAGCGGCCGGGGCCGGCGGCGTTGAACTCTGGGTGGTTGCGCACGCGGTACGCCGCGCGGCGCCCGGGTAAGCGATAATGCCAGCCGTGGCAAAGCTTCAATCGCGGCAATTCTGGCAGGCCTTCACACCCAAACTGATCACCGCCTGGCGCGAAGGCCAGATAGCGAAACTGTGGCGCACCGATCTGCTGGCCGGTCTGACCGTCGCCATCGTGGCACTGCCGCTCGCCATGGCACTGGGCATCGCCAGCGGCGCCACGCCCAGCCAGGGCCTGGTTTCGGCGGTCATCGGTGGCTTCCTGATTTCGCTCCTTGGCGGGTCGCGGGTGCAGATCGGCGGGCCCACCGGCGCGTTCGTGGTGATCGTCGCCGGTGTCATCGCGGTGCACGGCTATGCGGGCCTGGTGCTCGCTACGCTGCTGGCCGGGATCATGCTGGTCGCTGCCGGTTACGCCGGGCTGGGCCGGCTGATCCGCTTTATCCCCATGCCGGTGGTCACGGGGTTCACGGCCGGTATCGCGGTCATCATCGCCTCGAGCCAGGTCGGCGATTTTCTGGGGCTCGAAGCCGGCAGGGTGCCCGCGGATTTCATCGGCAAGTGGACCGCGTACTTTGGGGCGCTCGGCACGCTGCGCTTGCCGACGCTGTGCGTGGGCGCCGGCACGCTCGCCATCATCGTGCTGTTGCGGCGTTTCGCGCCGCAGCTGCCGGCTTTCCTGATCGCACTCCTGGCCGCGACGCTCGCCGTGATGCTGCTGCATCTGCCAGTCGCTACCGTCGGCGAGCGTTTCCCGTCGATGCCGACCGGGATTCCCACGCCGCACCTGCCGGTCATGTCGCTGGCACTCGTGCAGCACCTGCTGCCGGCCGCTTTCACGATCGCGTTCCTGGCGGGCATCGAGGCGCTGCTCTCCGCAGTAGTCGCGGATGCCATGACCGGCTACAACCATCGCTCCGGGCAGGAACTCGTGGGCCAGGGCGTGGCCAACATGGTCAGCGCGCTGTTTGGCGCCCTGCCGGTCACTGGAGCGATCGCCAGAACGGCCACCAACGTCCGCGCCGGCGGCCGCACACCCATCGCGGGTGTCGCGCATGCGGCTTTCCTGCTGCTGTTCCTGCTGGTGGCCGGAAAATTGATCGCCTATGTGCCAATGGCGGCACTGGCCGCGATCCTGCTCGTGGTCGCCTGGGGGATGAGCGAATTCGATCGCTTCCGCTCGATCCTGCCGGTTGACGCCGGCGAGCGCGGGCTGCTGTTCCTGACCTTCGGCCTGACGGTACTGGTGGACCTCACGGTCGCAATTGGCGTCGGCGTGACGCTGGCCTCGCTCCTCTTCATGTCGCGGATGAGCGAGACGGCGGGACTCATGCCCGAGGAACAGAGCGTTGACGATCCGGCGCAGCGCGCGGCGCTGCCCAAGGGGGTCGAGGTGTTCCGCTTTGCCGGACCGATGTTCTTCGGCGTGGCCGGCGAAATGCTGGACGTCCTGCGCCGCTCGGGGCGCACGCCAAAGATCATCGTACTGCGCATGGAGCACGTGCCGTACATCGACTCCACCGGCGCCGGGGCGCTCGAGGCTTTCTTCAAGCAGGCGCATGGCAATGGCACGCGGGTAATTCTGTGTGACCTGCGTGAGCAGCCGGGTGCCTTTCTCGATCGCCTGTGGCCGCGGCTGGTCGGCGCCACCCGCGTCGCGACTTTCCAGGCGGCGCTCGATCAGCTGTCATCGTAGAGCTGTGAGACCCGAACCGAGCCTACCGTGCCGCACGGTGCCGCCGTCGGGCGCGGCTCTCAGCGCCGCGCGGCGTACTCGATAATCAGCCCGGCGAGTATCAGCAGGCCGAATATGTTGTTGTTGTGAAAGGCACGCAGGCACCCGGCCGCGTCGCGGCCGCGGGCCAGCCACTGCTGCCAGGCAAAGCAGGCCGCGCCAGCCGCGAGCGCCGCATAGTAGGGCGCGCCGAGGTTGAGCAGGCGAGCGGTAAACAGCAAGGCGCACAGCACCATCAACTGCATGGCGCCGACCATCATCAGATCCATGTCGCCAAAGGTGATCGCGCTCGACTTGATGCCGATGCGAAGATCATCCGGCCGGTCGGCCATCGCATAGAACGTGTCGTAGACGCCTGCCCAGACCACCGCGGCGAGCATCAATACCCAGCCGACGCGCGGCACGGCGCCGAGCTCGGCCGCATACGCCATCGGTACGGCCCAGCCGAAGCTCAAGCCCAGGTACAGCTGCGGAATTGGAAACCAGCGCTTGAGCAGCGGGTACGTCACGGTGAGTGCGGCGCCAATGAGCGACAGGCGCAGGCACAGGGCGTTCAGTTGCAGCACCAGCAGGAACGCCGCCCCCACCAGTGCCGCGAACAACGCCAGTGCCTCGGCCGGCGCCACGCGCCGCGCAGCCACCGGACGTGTCCGCGTACGACGCACATGCGGATCGATATCGCGGTCGAACAGGTCGTTGATGACGCAGCCCGCCGAGCGCATCAGCACGGTGCCTGCCAGGAAAATCGCCAGCAGTCGCGGTTGCGGATGCCCGCCGGCTGCGCTCCACAGCGCCCATAGGGTCGGCCACAGCAGCAGCCAGATGCCGATCGGGCGATCGAGCCGCATCAGCAGCGCGAAGTCCACGAGACGCTGCGCGAGCCAGTGCGGTGCAGCATCCGGCGCCGCGAACTGCGGCGCGGCTGCGGCTGTTGTGGCCACGGGCTCGGCCGCGATCGGGAAATCCGGCGCGATCTCGGCGGTCGGATCAGCAGCGGGCAATTCGAAATCAACCAACTCGGCCATATTGCTCCCCGGCGCCTACCCAGCGCGCGATCAGGCCCAGGCAGGCCTCCGGCTGTTCCCGCTGCAAACGCTGTGCCGCGGCGCGCACCTGCGGCAGCAGGTCAGCGTCGCGGATCAGGTCGGCCACGCGCAGTTGGGCGAGGCCCGTCTGGCGCGTGCCGAGCAGTTCACCGGGGCCGCGCAGTTCGAGATCGCGCCGCGCGATCTCGAAACCGTCGTTGGTCTCGCGCAGCACCGCAAGTCGCGCGCGCGCCAGTTCCGACAGCGGCGCGCGGTACAGCAGCACGCAGCTGCTCGATTGTGCACCACGGCCGACGCGGCCGCGCAGCTGATGGAGCTGCGCCAGGCCCATGCGCTCGGCATTGTCGATCACCATGACGCTGGCATTGGGCACATCGACGCCCACTTCGATGACCGTGGTGGCGACCAGCAGCTGGATCTCGCCGGCGGCGAAGGCGTGCATCACCGCTTCCTTGCGTGCACTGCTCAGGCGGCCGTGCACCAGTCCGACCCGAAGCTGCGGCAGCGCCTCGGTGAGCAGGGCCGCGGATTCCTCCGCCGCCTGGCAGCGAATTTCTTCCGATTCCTCGATCAGTGCGCAGACCCAGTAGGCCTGGCCGCCAGCGCGGCAGGTCTCCTCGACGCGCGCGACGATTTCGGCGCGGCGCTCTTCGGGCACCACCACGGTGCGCACCGGCGTGCGGCCCGGCGGCAGTTCGTCGATGACGGATACGTCGAGATCGGCGTAAGCGGTCATCGCCAGCGTGCGCGGAATCGGTGTCGCGGTCATGATCAGCTGGTGCGGCATGTGGCCGCGGCCCTTCTCGCGCAGCAGCAGCCGTTGCTGCACACCGAAACGGTGCTGCTCGTCGATGATCGCGAGCGCCAGCGACTGGAATTCCATGCTCTCCTGAAACAGCGCATGCGTGCCCACCACCAGCGGCAGCTGCCCCGCGGCGATGGCTGCGAGGGCGGTGCGCCGCGCGCGCGCGCTCATCGAGCCGGTGACCAATGCCACCGGAATGCGCAGCGGCATGAACCATTGCGTCAGCGTGCGCGCGTGCTGCTCGGCCAACAGCTCGGTCGGCGTCATCAGCGCCACCTGCCGGCCAGCGCCGAGCGCCAATGCCGCGGCCGCGGCCGCGACCGCCGTCTTGCCGCAGCCGACGTCGCCCTGCACCAGGCGCGTCATCGGCTGCGCGAGCGCCAGGTCGGCGTTGATCTCGGCCAGCACCCGGCTCTGCGCCGCGGTATAGCGGAACGGCAGCTGGGCGAGAAACCGTTGCTGCAGATGTGCGCTGTCGGTGAGCGCGAGCGCGCTGTCGGCCTTGGTCGCGCGCCGCAACGCCATGAGCGAGAGCTGATGGGCGAGCAATTCCTCGAGAGCGAGCCGCCGCTGCGCGGGGTGGTGCCCGGCGGCCAGCGTGGCGAGCTCAGTGCCGACCGGAGGTTGATGCAGAAATTCGAGCGCCGCGCGCAGCTCCGGCAGCTGCATCTCGGCGCGCAACTCGCGCGGCAGGTAATCGACCAGCGCGGTGCCGCTGGTCGAGGCGAAGGCGCGCTGCACGAGGCCGCGAATGCGCCCCTGGGTCACGCCCTCGGTGGCCGGATAAATCGGGGTCAGCGTTTGCGGGAGCGGCTCGCCGGTGGCGCCGATGCCGCGGTACTCGGGATGCACGATCTCGAGTCCCAGCGGCCCGCGCCGCACCTCACCGTGGCAGCGCAGGCGCGTGCCGCGCGCCAGGCCGGCACGCTGCGCGTTCGAAAAGTGGAAAAACCGCAGCGTGAGTGAACCGGTGCCGTCGCCCAGGCGCACCAGCAGCTGCCGGCGGCGGCGGAACACCACCTCGGCGAGCAGCACTTCGCCTTCCACCACCGCGCGGGTTGCCGCCTGCAGCGCACCGATCGGCACCACCCGCGTGCGATCCTCGTAGCGCAGCGGCAGTACGAACAGCAGGTCGCCCTGGGTGCGCACACCGAGTCGCGCGAGGCGTTCGGTCAGCATCGGGCCGACGCCCCGCAACGGCGCGCCGCCCTCTGCGCCGCTCAGGCGAGGCTGAGTATGCACTCCATCTCGACGCGGGCGCCGCGCGGGAGCGCGGCCACGCCCACCGCGGCGCGCGCCGGGTATGGGGTCGTGAAATAGGTCGCCATGATCTCGTTGACCTTGGGGAAGTGCGTCATGTCGGTCAGGAACACCGACAGCTTCACGACGTTCGCGAGCGTGCCGCCCGCGGCCTCGGCGATGGCCTTGAGATTGTCGAATACGCGGCGTATCTCGGCCTCGATGTCGCCGCTGACCAGCACTCCGGTCGCCGGGTCGAGCGGTATCTGGCCGGAGATATACACAGTGTCGCCAGCCCGTACGGCCTGCGAATAGGTGCCGATCGCCTGGGGCGCGCGGCTGGTCTGGACGATGGTGCTCATGGCGGTGCGGGATCCTTCTTGCGATTCTGTCCAGCGATTGTACGCACGACCCGCACCACATCGCTCATCCGTCTTACGGTGCGGATCACCCGTGCCAGGTGGTCGCGGTCCAGCACCTCGAGCATGAAGATCATGGTCGCGGTCTCGGATTCGTCATGCTCGAAGTTGACGCTGCAGATATTGGTCTGCGTGGCCGAGATCGCCGCGGAAATGGCCGCCAGCAGGCCCACGCGGTTGGCGGCCTCGACGCGGATCTCGGTGAAGAAGCAGCGGCCGCCGGTCGCCTGCCAGTTGACCGGCAGCCAGTTCTCCGGGTGCTTGCGGTAGTCGGTGACGTTGGCGCAAGTCTCGCGGTGAATGACGATGCCGCGGCCGGTGCTCAGGAAAGCGAGGATCGGATCGCCCGGCAGCGGATAGCAGCAGTGCGCGTAGGTCACCAGGAGCCCTTCGGCGCCGGCCACCGCAAGCGGCGCAGCCTGGCCGTCGGCGCTCTGCGACTGGTCGCCCGGCAACAGCCGCCGCGCCACCATCGGCGCCAGCCGCTCGCCGAGGCCGATCTTTTCGTAGAGCTCCTCGGGCGTTTGCAGGGCAAACTCGCCGAGCGTCGCCTGCAGCGTCGCGGGCTCGACCGCGTCGAAGTCGACATGGAATTCGGCGAGCGCCTGCTCAAGCAGACGCCGGCCCAGCTCCAGCGCTTCGTGACTCTTCAGGCTCTTCAGATAGTGGCGGATGCCGCTGCGCGCCTTGGCGGTGACGACGAAATT